>NZ_JACEGK010000002.1:0-62968 GCF_056859195.1 Streptomyces sp. NH27 | reverse complement strand
ATGCGGGCCTGGTCAATCCGTGGGTGGAAGCGGATCGGGGCCGGTTCTTCTTCTTCCAGTCGGCGAGCAACCCGTTCGGCATGGTCAAGCTGCGGCCGGACACGAGCACGAACACGCTGTGGGGAACCGGCTACCTCCACAAGGAGAACGACGTCAAGGGTTTCAGTCATCTTCACTGCTGGCAGATCGCCGGCGTGCAGGTGATGCCCACGACCGGTGCGGGCGTGTCGAAGCTGCAGGGCGACACCGGCTGGCAGTCGTATGTGAAGCACGACGCGAGTGAGGTCGTCGAGCCGGGGTACCACCGGCTGCATCTGGACCGGTACGGCGTCACCGCCGAGCTGACGTGCACCGATCGCGTGGGTATGCACCGCTATACCTATGACGAAGCCGGCCGCAGTGAGATCATCATCAACCTCGGCGGTGTGCTGGGCGAAGCGAGGATGAAAGACGCCCACGTCACCAGGGTCGGTAGCGATGAGATCGAGGGCTACGTCAACCAGGGCGGGATGCTCACCGACGGCATCTACTGGCCCCGGACACCCCCGGAGGAGAACCGGCTCTTCTTCACCATCCGGTTCGACCGGCCGTTCGACTCGTTGCGCGGGTGGGCGGGCGGAAGCCTGGCCAACGGCGGTGCGCCGATCGGTGAGTTGTCGGGCGACACCATGGGGGTGTACGCCTGCTACGAGCAGCTGGACGCCGGTGCGGTCGTGCAGATGAAGGTGGGGCTGTCGCTCACCGGGGCGGCGGGGGCGCGCAGGAATCTCGAAGCGGAGCTGCCGGGCTGGGACTTCGAGGCGGTGAAGCAGGCATCCCGGCAACGCTGGAACGCGATGCTGGGACGCATCGACGTCCAGGGCGGCACCGATCAGCAGCAGGTGAAGTTCTACACGGACCTGTTCCACCTGCTGTGCGGGCGCAGCACGATCAGCGACGTGGACGGCAGGTACCTGGACAACACCTGGCGGAACGGCAAGGTCAAGCAGATCCCGCTGGACCAGCACGGCGTGCCGAAGTACGCGATGTTCAACTACGACGCGTTGTGGCTGACCCAGTGGAACCTCAACACCGTGCTCGGCTTCGCGTATCCGGACGTCTACAGCAGCTTCGTGCACTCGCAACTTCAGATGTACCAGGACGGCGGCCTGCTGCCGCGCGGCCCGCGCTTTGGTGACTACTCGTTCGTGATGACCAGTGCGCCGGTGACGTCGTTCATCTCCGGCGCCTGGAACAAGGGCATCCGCGACTTCGACATCGACCTGGCCTACGACGCCATGCTCGACGCCCACTCCATCGGCGGCCTGTTCGACAAGGCCCCTTACGAGTATGCGAGTTGGGGAGGAAACGGCGGAGGCGCCCGGGACTACCTCGACCACGGCTACGTTCCCTACGACCTCCCGGTGAATGACTCGTGGGCATCGCGTGGCGCCGGGGAGACGCTGGAGTTCGCGTTCCAGGACTGGACCTTGGGGCAGTTGGCGCGGCGGCTGGGCAAGTCGGGGTTGAACGTCTCGCAGTTCGCCGAGGTGTCGGTGTCCTCGCAGCTGAACGAGGCGAACTTCGCCGGCAGTCGGGCGGTGGACGGCCGGCCGATCCGCGCCGGCATCGTGCCGTCGCAGAACGTGGAGTGGGCGTCCACGGAGAAGAACCCGTGGATCAAGCTGAGCTGGCGTGACAACAGGCGCGTCCACCAGGTGGTGATCAGCGATCGGGCGGACCCCGCGTCGAACGTGAACTCCGGCGTTCTGACCTTCAGCGACGGGTCGACGATCACCGTGCACGGAATCCCCACCGACGGCAGCACCAAGGTGGTGAACTTCCGGCCGAGGCGGGTCGGCTGGGTACGGTTCGATGTGACCGGCGGCGCCGGCGAGAACGTGGGACTGAACGAGATCGAGGTGTGGGACGACACCGACACCGGCGCCTATCTGACCGCGCGGTCCGACAACTGGCACAACCTGTTCGACCGGTCCACCGGGTTCAGCCGGCCCCGGGGATCTGACGGACGGTGGCTCCCGGGGTTCGACCCGCTGTCCGATGACGATTTCGTGGAGGCCAACTCCTGGCAGGCCACCTGGTACACCCCGCACGACGTGATGGGCCTGGCCAACCGGCTGGGCGGCACGTCCGCCTATGCCGACAAGCTCAACCATGCCTTCGAGCAGTCCAGAAGTGCCGGTTTCATCGGCGAAGGGCAGAACGGCGACGCGGGCGCCTATGTCAACTACGGCAACCAGCCCGGTCTGCAACTGGCGCACCTGTTCAACTACGTGGGCAAGCCGTGGCTGACCCAGTACTGGGTACGGCAGGTGAAGGAGCAGGTCTACTCCGCGATTTCCACCACTGACGGCTACGGTCACCACGACGAGGACCAGGGTCAGATGGGATCGCTCAGCGCGCTGATGTCGATCGGCCTGTTCGAAGTCACCGGAGCGAGCCTGTCGCGGCCGGTCTACGACATCACGTCACCGATCTTCGACAGCGTCACCATCAACCTCAACACCCGCTACTACAAGGGCCGGCAGTTCCGCATCGTCACCCACGACAACTCCGCGGCCAACATGTACATCCAGCGCGCCACCCTCAACGGCAAGAAGCTGGACCGGGCCTGGTTCTACCACGACCAGCTGACCGGCGGCGGGACGCTGGAACTGTGGATGGGCGACCAGCCGAACACCGCCTGGGGTGTCGAGCAACTGCCGTTCTCCCACTCGGCGCAGTCACCCGCCCTCCTGTACACCGCACCCGACCAGGTCCGGGTGGGCCCCGGCGAGAACGGCACCGTCACGTTGACGGCGCAGAACCTCACCGCGCGGACGGTCACCGTGAAGTGGCGCACCAACGCCCCCGAGGGCCTGCGCACCGAACCGGCCAGTGGCACGCTCACGATCCCGGCCAACGCCACCACCGGCCAGGACCTCACCCTGTCCGTTGCCGAAGGCACCCCGGAAGACCTCCACCGCATCACCTTCACCGCCCACGCCGCCGACGGAACCGAACTCCCCGAGGGCATCCTCTACGTCAGCGGTCTGCCCGCGCTGTCGGTGACGACCGCGCCCGCCGAGTTGCGCCTGTTGCAGAGCACCCCCACCACCTTCCAGGTCACGCTCGTCAACAACGACACCCGGACCCACAACGCCGAGGTCTCCCTGCAAGCCCCCGTCGGCTGGCAGACCGCCCCCGCCACCCGAACCCTGCAACTGGGCAGCACCGCGACCGCCGCCACCACCTTCACCGTCACTCCCCCGGCCGACGCCGGCGGGGCGCAGGCTCTGGTCGTGACGGTCACGAGCGATGCGGGCACGTTCCACCACGACGTCTCCGCCACCGTCCACCACGCGATCGCCACGGTGGGGGCCATCGATCTGGTGACCGCGGAACTCGCCCTCGCCCCCAACCGCTACAGCGACTATCCCACCGCCTTCCCGAACGACGTCGACTTCACCGTCGGCAGCGGCGACCCGGCAACCGCGTGGAGTTACATCCACCCCGGCCCCGACGACGCCTGGGCCGGAAGCCGACCCCACACCTTCACCCTGCGCTTCGACCTCGCCCAAACCCCCGAAAGGGATCTCGCCCTCACCGCATGGCTGATCGACACCCAACAGTCCGCGCCTCCCCAGCTCGAACTCAGCCTGAACGGACAGACCGCCGGCACCCTCCAACTCCCCGCAGGCGGCGGCGACGGCTATCACTGGGGCGACGGACACGGCGGCACCATCAACCCCACCACCATCGACTTCCCCCTGCCGGCCGACCGGCTCCGCACCGGCGAAAACGTCGTCACCCTCACCACCCGAACCGGCTCATGGTTCGTCTACGACGCTGTCGCCATCCGCGAGAACACCCCCTGACCGGCAGCCGGCACCAGGAAGAGAACCGAACGACGGTCCTGGGAAGGGCCACCCCCAACCGCAGGGAGGTCGGATTCGGCGAATCCGACCAAAAGGCTTGACCACTGTTCCTCCCGTGACAGGAGAAAGGTGTATCCATGAGATCCGCCTACCGTGTGCGCCGTCAGCGGAGCAAGCTCGGTGACCGGCTCGCAGCCGCGCTGGCCGCGATGGGTTGCGCCGCCGCCATGCTGGTCGGGATAGCCGCGGATCCCGCGGCGGCCGCCCCGCATTCCGGGGCAGTCACGGCACCGCTCTTCACGATCGGTACGCAGGACCAGTCCGACGCCGAGTTCGCGCTCCAGCCCTCGGGATACAAGGACTACTCGGCCGGCTTTCCCGGCGACGTGAACTTCACGGTGGGCGCCAGCACCGAGGCCCACGACTGGTCGTACATCCAGCCGGGCCCCGGTGACGCGTGGGCCGGCAGCACGGTCCACCCGTTCACGATCAACTACGACCTGAAAGCCGTGCCCGCCACCGGTCTGCTCCTCGACCTCTCGTACACCGACAGCTTCAGCTCGAACACCACGGTCGAGGTCGACTCGAACACCGTCGCCCAGTCTGCGACTCTTCCGCCCGGCGGCGGTGCCGGGGCGTTCGGCGTCGGCACCGCCTCGGGGACCACCGGCTTCGGGAACAAGCCCCATCAGCTCGGCTTCCTCATCCCCGCATCGGACCTCAAGTCGGGCGCCAACACGCTGGTCATCAAGAACACCACCGGGTACTGGACGGCCTGGGACTCGATCAGCCTGACCCCAGCCGCCGGCAAGGTGGGCACGGTGCAGATCCTGGCGACCAACCCGACGGTCCTGTTCAAGAACGACGCCTCGCAGGGACAACTGGTCGACCTCCAGGTCAACAACACCTCCGCCACCACCTCCAACGTCACCTTCACCGCGTCGGCGAACGACCGGAGCGACTCGACAGGGCCCCTGCCGGTCCCTGCCGGGGTCTCCACCCAGCGGATCGAAGTGCCACCGGCCCCCGCGGGCGCACCGACGCCGCTGGCGATCACCACCAGCAGCCAGGACAGCGGCTTCGCCGCGGGTGACTTCACCACCAACCTGCCCTACCAGCGACGCTGGCAACTGGACATGCTCAACGGCAGCCACCTGGACATCGGTTACCACTACGACCAGGCCACCACCCGGCAACTGCAGGACGCCTTCCTCGACCAGGCGGTCGCCCAGTGCCAGGCCACCAGCGGCTATCCGGCCAACGCGCAGTACCGCTGGAACATCGAGCACTCCTGGATGCTCGACAACTACCTCCAGGACCGCAGTCCCGCGCAGATCGAGTCCCTGGGCGGGTGCATCGCGTCCGGGAACCTGGACGTGCCCGCCGGTTTCGACAACAACCTGCAGGACCTGGGTAGCGCCGAGCAGCTGATCCGCTCCCTGAGCAAGGGGGCCGCGCTGGGGAAGAAGTTCGGGGTGAGCGCCACCACCGCCATCCAGGACGACCCGACCGGCGTGACCGCCCAGGACATCCAGATGCTCGCTCGACAGGGTGTCAAACTGCTCATCAACGGCAGCAACCCCGATCACACCGGGCGCTGGACGACGCCTCACGCCTCCCAGGACTCACCGGCCGTGTTCAACTGGCAGGCCCCGGACGGCAGCAAGGTGCTCACCTTCTTCGGCGCCCATGTCTACGACGAGGGCTACCAGTGGGATCCGACGCCCAACCTCAACGACAAGTTCTTCAAGAAGCTGGCGCCCTGGTCGAACAACGACAGCTCGACCCACCCGCTCCCGTACACCCCCATCACCGCACCGGTCATCACGGGCGCGGACGTCCAGTACGTGGCCGACAGCATCCTCAACGAGAACATCCAGGGCCTACAGGTCTCCAGGTACCCGCAGTCGGTGTACCCGCTGATGTTCTTCGAGGACAGCAATCCGCCGATGGTGGGCCTGTCCGACGTGGTGAAGGACTTCAGCCAGCAGTACGCCTGGCCCAAGCTGGTCGTCTCCACCACTTCGATGTACGCCAAGGACGCCGCCACCGCCCAGGGCCAGACCTCCGCTGACGGCTACCGGCCCGACCCCACCTCGGTGGACGCCGCCCGGCTGCCGGTCAGGCAGGGCGACTACACCGACTGGTGGTCCGACGGCGCCGGTTCATCCGCCTACGAGACCGGCGAGAACATGCAGGCGCAGTCCCGGACCACGAGCGCGGAGACCCTCGGCGCCCTGGCCGGCGTGCAGGCACCCGACCCCACGGCCCAGTGCCTGGTGGACTCGGCGTACCAGGAGGAAGAGCTCTACACCGAACACACCTGGGCCAGTCCGAGCCTGCTCGACCCCGACCCGCAGTGGGCGGTGAAGAAGACCCACGCCGACAAGGCCGGGCGGCTGAGCCAGGACGCCATGGACACAGCGGTCGGGTCCCTCAGTGATCAGGTGGCCAACACGTCGGCCGACCCGGGCCTGGCGGTGTTCAACTCGCTGTCCTGGCAACGCAGCGACGTCGTGACCAGCACCGTTCCCGCGGGCTGGGCCGGACAGCTGTGGGACGTGGGCCGCAACGCCGCGGTGCCCTACGAGTCGGTGAGCAGTACCCGGATCAGGTTCCTCGCCGCCGACGTGCCGGCCCTGGGCTACCGGACCTACGAACTGAGATCCGGGCCCGACACCGCCACCACAGCCGATCCCTCGCTCGGCTGGACCCCGGGCTCCGGCTCCGCCCCGGGCGTGTTGCAGAACCAGTACTACAAGGTCAGCGTCGACTCGACCACGGGCGTGGTCACCTCGATCATCGACAAGGCCACCGGACGTGAACTGGTCGACCAGGGCTCGGCCTTCAAGCTCAACCAGTACGTGTACCGGCCCAACCCGAACCGGGACGGGCGGACGACCGCGGCGAACCAGTGGTCCCCGGCCGGCGCCACCATCGCCCTCAAGTCGACCGGACCGGTGAGCACCACCATTGCGATCACCTACCCGGACACGGCCAACGGCAAGGACCCGGACGGCGAGGCCACCGGCGTCGACTCCGCGGGCAGCACCCTCACGCTCTACGCCGCCACCGCCCGCCTCGACATCTCCGACAGCATCGACAAGACCAAGGTGACCACCCCGGAAGAGGGCTACTTCGCCTTCCCGTTCAAGCAGGACGCCCCCACCGTCACCTACGAGACGCCCGACACCTCGGTGCAGCTGGCGAACGGCCAGATGCCCGGATCAGCCATGGACTGGCAGTCGGTGCGCAGCTACGCCGACCTGTCCAGCACCACCAACGGCGTCACCAGCGGCGTGACCCTGTCCACGCCGAACGCACCGCTCATGGAGTTCGACCACATCCGCAGCATGGAGCTCCAGCCCCGCCCCGGGCGCCTGGACGACACCGCGACCCCCGACCTGACCTCGGTGCAGCCCACCAACGGCTCGGCGTTCTCCTACGCCTTCAACAGCCTGTGGAACACCAACTACCGGCTCTACCAGTCCGGGCCGATCACCTACAACTACTCGATCACCGACCACACCGGGGCCTTCGACGCCACGAACGCCACCCAGTACGGCTGGGGCGTCCAGACCCCGCTACAGCCCGGCGCCGTACCCGCCTCGCACACCGGCACCTACCCGGCGGGGGCGAACTCGCTCATTTCGGTAGTGGACGGCAAGAACCAGCAGGTCGGCAACCTGGTGGTGCAGACCCTCAAGCAGGCCAACCCGGTACAGCAGACGGCCGGTCCCGCCGGGTTCCCGCTCACCGCACGCCTCCTCGAAGTGGCCGGCAAGTCCGGCACCGCCACCCTGCACCTGCCGTTCAAGGTCACCGAGGCGCAACTGGAGAACCCCGCCGAAGACCCCGACGGAGCCACGCTGACGGTGGAACCCTCGGGAACCGGCTCCGACGTCACGATCCAGTACACCGGACACCAGATCATCACGGTGGGCCTGCGGCCGGCCACGTACCGGGCAGCGGCGCCCATCGTGTGCGCCACCGAATTCGCCCTCTCGCCCGACGGCTACTCCAGCTACAGCTCGGCCTTCCCCCACGACGTCAACTACACCGCCCAGCAGGACACCGGGTTCACCGCCGGAATCTCCTACCCCTCGGACGCCACCCCCTACGTCTCCGCGACGGGTTCCGGCGTGTCCGCGCCGCAGTGGAGTTACCTCCAGCCGGGCCCGGCGGACAGTTGGGCCGGTTCCCAACAGCACACCTTCACGCTGAACTTCAACCTCGCCAAGGTCCCCACGAACGACCTGACCTTGAGTTTGTGGCTGCTCGACACCCAGGAAACCACCCCGCCCACGATCAGCGTCGCCCTCGACGGCGGGACCGGGCAGTCGATCCAGCTGCCGGCCGGCGGCGGCGACGGCTACCGCTTCGGTGACGGCGCGGCAGGTGAGGTCATCAAGCCCTCCACCCAGACCATCACCTTGCCCGCCGCAGAGCTCAAGAACGGGCAGAACACCGTGACCATCACGACCACGTCCGGATCATGGCTGGCCTACGACGGCTTCGCCATCGGAGGTTAGTGCCGTGTTGTGGAAGTAGTGCCGTCCGCCCGAGGGCACCGTCTCCTGCGCAGGTTTCAACGAGCCTGCGCAGGAGCGCCCCCTCGCCGCGTCGTGATCAGGACCGACCCGAACGACGCCGGCCGCGAAGCATCACCGCCAAGTAGCGGCACCCGCCCGTGTCCTGGGCTCGGACCCACTGGCGCGGCTCCCCGAACCTGACGACGCATGCCAAGACGAATACCCATGCAAACGTGCAAGCTGACCCGGAGGACTCCTTGAGCTCACTCAGCCGCCGTACCTTCCTGACCTTGACCGGGGCCGGCACACTGGCCGCGTGGGCGGCCCCTTTGCTCCCCGCTGCCCTGGCCGCCACTCCGGCCGGGTCGCCGCCACCGCTGGACTCGCTGACCAGCGACTGGCTGCCGCAGTCCGCCTTGCAGCACCTGCCGGGCATATTCAACTTCTACGGTGGGCTCAACGCCGACCCGAACATCATGGGCATCACGAACTTCACCTTGGCCCCCTACGTACAAGGCGGTTCGTGCGGGGACCTCACGGTCGACGGAGCGAGCCTGCCCACGGACTCGTCGCGCTGGTCGGCCTACGAGATCCTGCGCAAGGCGACGACGCCGACCGGTCTGACGGTCCGGACCGCGACACGGCTGGGTTTCGAGGCCAACCAGGTGCTGTGGCAGATATCGGTGACCAACCCCACCGGTGCCTCGGTCACGACCACGCTGGGGGTGAGTCTGAATCCGCGCGTCCGCAAGGCCACCGACGGTTGGACCTGGAGCCAACCGCGGCCCGGCGACTCGAACTTCACCGCCACCACCGTGGGCTCGCCGGCCACGAGCGTGCTCGTCTCCGACAAGTCCAGCCCCGCGGTGGCGGCCTTCGCAGCCGACTCCGGGGCCGAGTGGACCGCTTCCGGGGCCGCCGGCACCGTCCAGTGGGCACTGACCGTCGCCCCCGGCGCGACCGCGACCGTGCACCTCGTCATGGCCGTCGGCGACACCTCCACCGGCAAGCCACTCGCGGCGGTCTCGGACGCGACGGACGTCATCGCGCAGGCCGGCGACTCGTCGGCGGACTTCGGCACCGTGTTCGCAGGGGTGGCGGACGCATGGTCAACGCGCTGGGCCCAGGCATTCACCGCGGGCAACCCGCACTACTCCGGCTCGCTTCCGGTGCTGTCCACGGACGGCTCCGCCACTGGTGACGCCATCGCCCGCCTGTACTACACGAGCATCCTCTCGGTGCTGTGCTGCGAGCGGACGAACCTGGGCCCGTCGTTCAACACCCTTCTCGGGCGCACCGGTTCGTACAGCGGCTTCGACCGGGTCTACATCACCGGTGCCCCCGAGTACGCCGGCACGGTGACCTACTTCTGGGACACCTCCTACGGTTCCGTGATCCTTTCGCTGCTCGACCCGGCGATGATGCGGGCGCTGACGGCGTACTGGCTCGGGAAGGACATCTACGGCTGCTACGCCGTGGACATCGTCCAGGGCAACGGGGTCGGGCCCTGGTACTCGGCCAACGATATGACGGTGTTCACCACGACCCTCAACTACGTCAACTACAGCGGTGACACCGCCTTCCTCGACACCGCGGTCGCGGGCTCGACGGTGCTCCAGCACCTGACCGACAGCGCCACACACTGGCAGAGCCTGGTCCCGGCCGGGCAGGACCTCGCCGACTACGGACAGAACGGCAACCTGCTGGAGGTGCTGCCGAAGTACGTCAACCAGGTCGCCTCGATGAACGCCGCCAATGTGTGGATGATGAACCAGGCCGGCGCCCTGCAGAAGAAAGCCGGGAACGCCTCGCAGGCTGCCACGCTCTCCGCCGCGGCGGTGAACCTCCTGCCGCACGTCCTGGACCTCTACGTGCCGGGGGAGGGTGTGTGGAACTGCCGGCACGCCGACGGGACCCTGGTCACCGTGCGTACGGTGGTGGACTTCGCCATCGCCTCCAACCTGCTGGCCGACGACCTGACCGCCACGCAGCAGAAGGAGATGAAGAGTTTCGTCAGCACCGAACTGCTGGACGCGGACTGGATGCGCGCGCTGTCGTTGAAGGATTCCGAGGCCCCGGTCCCCCGCCCGGACCACGGCACCCTTGGTGCCTACGCTGCCTGGCCCGCCCTGACCGCCCAGGCATTCGCCCGCTTCGGTGACTACCCGTCGTTCCTGAAGATGCTCGCCACCTTCTCGGGGATCACCCACCAGGGGCCGCTGTCCCAGGCCGGCGCCCTCGCCCCCGCGGCCCCACTGGCCGTCACGGACCGGCCCGCGCTCAACCCCGGTGCGGCCCTGACGGTCACCGCCTGGATCAACGCCGCAAGCTGGCCGAGCCAGGTCTTTCAGGCGAGCATCATCGCGAAGGACACCTGGGCCGCCGGCAACGGCGGCTACGTGCTGCGCGCCGGAGCCGGGGGGAAGCTGTCCTTCGCGCTCAGCCTCGGCGGCGGATGGAGCGAACTGGTCACCACCACAACCGTGCCGACCGGGTCCTGGCACCATGTCGCCGCCGTCTATGACGGCGCTGCCATGACCATCTACGTCGACGGCGTGCAGCAGGCCACCAAGGCCCAGGCCGGCACGGTCGACGCCTCGGCCGCGGTCCCGGTCGTGATCGGCAACTCCCCGTCCGACCAGTCCCGGAGGTTCTCCGGCGCCATCGACGAACCCCGCGTCTACACCCGCGCCCTGACGGCCAGGGAGATCGCGCACACCCACGTTCGCGGTCCGGCGGGCGGCGGCCGCATCGACCCCGCCCTCGTACTCCGCTTCCCCTTCGACGAAGGCTCCGGCACGACTGCCACCGAGGTGGTGACCGCCACCGCGTACCCGGTGGATCCGGCCGACTGGACGGACAGCCGCCCCGGCTTCGGCAGCGCGTGGACCGTCAACTCGGCAAATGTCGGCGTCATCGCGGGCGACGTGATGACCTTCGTCCTCGTCGGTGCCGGCAAGTTCGCCGACGTCATCATCAGCGACCTGTTCGGCTACACCCCTGACGGTGCGAAGCCGAACCTCAAGGACGCCTCGGTGCCGCGGGGGCTCGCGGCCACCTTGTCCGGAGTGCGGCTGAACGGAGTCAGCCACACCATCACCAGTTCCTCGTCCGGACTGACGCTGAGCTGACGACCTGGGGTCCGGGACGGGCGACGACCCGTCCCGGATCACTCCCCGAAGTAGTCCGGATGCTTGGCCAGGAGCCTCGGGGCGTGGTCGGACACGCGGCGGGCATGCGCGCTGACGACTTCGTGGGCGCGCACTGGGTCGCCGGCCTCCAAGGCGTCCACGATGGCCGTGTGTTCGGCGATCAGTTCCCGGACCGTCGTCGAGTCGGGCAGGCTGAGCCGCCGGATCCGGTCGAGCAGCATCTTCGCCGGTTGTATGGTCTGCCAGACGCCCGGGTAACCGGCGAGTTCGAAGATCTGACGGTGCAGACCGTCGTCGGCGGCGAGGAAGCCCTCCAGGTCCCCGGTCTTCAGGCAGTCCTGCTGCTGGGCGACCAGCGTGCGCAGCGGCTGGACGTTCCGCTCGGGCTTCGCGCACGCGACGGTGACGGCCGAGGTCTCCAGGCTTTCGCGCACGAACCGCGCCTGCTCCACGTCGTGCAGCCGGATCGGCTCGACCCGGGTGCCGACCTGCGGGACGACCGAGACCAGCCCGGCCTCGACCAGGCGCGTGATCGCTTCACGCAGCGGTGTGCGGCTGACGTGAAGTTGCTCGGACAGCTCGGTCTCGGACAGCGATGATCCCGGGGGCAGGCGCAGTTCGAGGATGGCCGAGAGCAACTCGTTGTAGACGCGGTCGGAGGTGCGCTCGCGCCTGCGCGCGCCTCCCACGGCGGCCAACGCGCGCGTCGCGCTCGACTGGGTGCTGTCCGGTGTCACGGCCCTGATAGTGGCACAGTCGTCCGACGAACGACGACTTCTCGACGGACACGGCCGCAGAGCGAGGCGTCCGGCCGGGCGCCGTTCCGTCAGGCCCGGACGGCCGGCCCCGGCCCGGGGCGCGGCGAAGGGCCTGCCGGCGGGGTGCCGGGCCGGACGGACCCGCTGTCAACTCCGGTCGACGATGGTGACCGAGATGTCGCTGGACCAGGTGGCACCACTTTGCAGCAAGGGGGCCCTGCCGCGCTCGGGGCAGGTGGGTGAGGGTGCGCCGGGGATCACGTTGGCCGGTTCGATCGCGACGACGTAGGCCCGCTGATACCAGGGGAATTCGGCGCTGGCGTGGCACTCCTGCCACAGCCAGGCGTGCGGGAACACGCCGAGGTCCCATGCGACGCGGAGGCCGAAGCCCGCGCTGGGGCTGTCGATGGCGTACCAGCCCTCGGTGAAGTCGGTGAGGCAGGCGAAGACGGAGACCTGGCTGTGCGGACCGGGAACCCGGCGCAGGTCGACCGTGGCGCCGTCGTCGGTCGCCACCAGCGGGAAGGCGGCCAGGACGTCCGGAGGCAGGAGGGTGCCGGGCTGTTCGGCGTCGGTGAGGACGCTGCGGGCGGGCACGGTGAGCGTGGCCTTCCCGTCGATGAACGGCGCCCCGAAGCCGGGGTGTTGCACCCACATCACCGGGACCTGCTCGTCGCCCGTGTTCGTCACGGTGTCATGGACGTGAAGGGTCGCCCCCGCCACCCGCAGGGAGCGGGTCAGGTGCAGCGGAGCGGTCGTCAGGTGGGTGGTGAGCTCGGCGTGGGACTCGTCGGCGCGTTCGACCGACCAGTCGGCGATCGCGGCCTCGCCGTGGTAGCCGCGGCGGACACCGTCGACGGTTCGCTCGGCTCCCGCGTTGGGGACGAGTTGCTGCCAGCCGCCGCCGTACCGGGCGAGCCAGTCGACCTGGCTGTCGCCGGTCATCGGCGAGCCGGCCAGGTCGGGGCCGGCCCAGGGGCTGCGGAACAGCACGTCGACGCCACTGCGGCGGTCGACGAGTGCGGTGATGTCCGCCCCGTTGCCCGGAGTGACGTCCACGGTCAGCCGCTCGCTGTGCAGACGCAGCGTGTCGGGCATGAGGTCACCCTCCGAAACGGTGGGCCGGCAGGCCGGTGACGCCGAGGCCGCGCACGGCGAGAACCGAGCCGTCGAGCGCGTCCGGATCGAGGGCGAGACCCTCGCGGGCGGTGGTGACGTAGAGGACGTCGAGGCCCGAGCCGCCGAAGGCGCACGAGGACGGCTGCGTGACGGGCACGGGGATCTGCGTCAGCACCTCGCCCCCGGGTGAGAGTCGCACCAGGCGTCCCCCGCCCCACATCGCCACCCACAGGCATCCCTGTGCGTCGACGCTCATGCCGTCGGGTACGCCGTCGATGCCGGCGAAGCCGGACAGGACCCGGCGGTGGGCCAGGTGCGGGGCGTCGGGCAGGACGTCGAAGGCGTTCAACTCCCGGGCCGCGGTGTCGATGAGGTAGAAGGTGCGGCGGTCCGGGCTCCAGTCCATGCCGTTGGGCTGGGTGAGCCCTTCCAGGACCTGTTCGGACTGCCAGACGGGCCCCCCGCTCAGCAGGTGCAGCGCGCCGCGCCCGGCGGTGAAGTCGAGCGCGCAACTGCCCGACCACAGGCGACCACGGTGGTCGCACTTGGCGTCGTTCATGCGATCGTCCGGGCCGAGCACGCGCAGCCGGGTGGTCCAACTGCCGTCCGGCGCGACGTCGGTGAACCCCTCGCTGGTGGCCGTGACGAAGCCGCCGGCGGACTTCGGGACGGCGGCGCCGACGAACGTCGGCAAGGCGAGCGTCGCCGGACCGGGCGCGGTCGGATCGCTGGTGTGGATCCTCCCGGCAAGGATGTCCACCCAGTGCAGGCGGCCGGTCTCCTCATCCCAGAACGGGCCCTCTCCGACGCGTGCGGCGGCCGGGAACGCGATGCTGGTCTCGATGTCGTCAGTCATGGTGGGTCACTCCGGGAGGGCGACGGCGGCCTGGGCGAGCAGGCCGCCGTCGACGGGCAGGGCGATGCCGGTCACGAAGCTCGCGCGGTCGCTCGCGAGGAAGGCGATGGCTTCGGCGACCTCCTCGGCGCGGGCGACGCGGCCGAGCGGGTGGCTGCGCCCCCAGGTCGCGATCAACGACTCGGCCGTGTCGGGGTGGTCGGCGAGGCCGGCGGCGGAGGCACGCAACATAGGGGTGTCGACGGAGCCCGGGCAGACGGCGTTGGCCCGCACGCCATGCTGCGCTTCATCGACGGCAACGGAACGGGCCAGGGCGTTGAGGGCGCCTTTGCTCGCGGTGTAGGCGGCGACGTTCGTCTGGGTGACGAATGCCTGGACGGAGGAGACCAGCACGATGGAGCCGGCGCCCGAGGCGCGCAGGGCCGGCAGGGCGTGCTTGACGGCGTAGAAGGCGCCTCGCACGTTCACGTCCATGACTTCCTGCCAGCTCTCGGTGCTGGTGTCGGCGGCGGCGCCGTAGCGCTGGATCCCGGCACTGGTGACCAGGATGTCGAGGCGGCCGTGCCGGCGCATCACGCGGTCGACGACGGCGGCGACGGACTCCTCGTCGGTGACGTCGGCGGCCTCGTAGGTGAGGTCCGGGTCGGGTGTGTCGGGCGCGGCGAGCGCGGCACAGACCACGTTCGCACCGCGCGCCGTGAGGAGCTTGGCCGCGGCCAAGCCGATCCCGCTCGAACCGCCCGTGACCAGCGCGGTCCTGCCATCGAACTCCATCGGGTCCGTATCCTTCCGTGCTGCGGGACTTCGGGTGAGTCCGGGCCAGGGGATGGCCCGGGAGCTTCGCACCTCACCCGACCCGTGATGTGCCAGTTGTGTGTTCGGTCAGGTCACTTGTAGAGGGCGGTCTGGTTGTCGGCAAGGGTTGCCTTGGTGACGACGACCGGGACCAGCGGTTGCTCCTTCGGGAGGTCGTGCTTGCCACCCAGGTACTGCTTCGCGTTCTGTACGGCCAGTTGGCCGATGCGGTAGGGGTTCTGGGAGACGAGTGCGGTGAGTGTGCCGGCGTTGAGGTCGGTGACTTCTTGCGGTCCGGCGTCGTAGCCGAGGACTGCGATCTTGCCTTGTTTGCCGGCTGTTTGGATGGCGTTGGCGGCGCCTTCGGCGGTGATGACGTTGGAGGCGAAGATGGCGACGAGTTTGGGGTGGGCGGCGATCGCGGCCTGGACCAGGCTCGCGGCCTGGGTGGCGGAGTCCTGGCCGGCGTAGAGCTCGGGCAGTACGTGGTATTTGGTGTTGCCCGCGAAGGCTTGCTTGAAGCCCTTGTCGCGGTCGTCGATGGAGCTGACGCCGGGTTTGATGTGGACGAACACCACGTCGCCGCCGTTGGGTGCCTGCTTGATCAGTTCCTGGGCGCCGAGTTTGCCGCCGTCGACGGAGCTGGCCGCGATGGAGGTGAAGATCTTCTTGGAGTTGACGTCGTTGCCGGTCGTCATGACCGGGATGCCCTGGGCGATGGCGGCTTCGATGGGGCCGGCCAGCGCGTTCGCGTCGGTCGGGTCGATGACGATCGCGTCGGGCTTGCGCTGCACGACGGCCTGGAGCACCGGGATCTGCTCGG
Source organism: Streptomyces sp. NH27 (assembly GCF_056859195.1). Lineage (NCBI taxonomy): Bacteria > Bacillati > Actinomycetota > Actinomycetes > Kitasatosporales > Streptomycetaceae > Streptomyces > Streptomyces sp. NH27. The sequence goes on along the minus strand of NZ_JACEGK010000002.1, from coordinate 47,076 downwards.
ACGCCTGGAAGTCCGCCGATCCCTGGACGATCGCGGTCATACCCGCGGCCTTCGCGGCCGCCTTGAACCCCGCGGTCTCCGTCGAGTAATACGGATCGCAGGTACACCCCGGAATGAACGCGACGGTGTAGTGCTTGCCGCCACCACCGGAGGCGGTGGAGGTGCCGGAGCCGGACGAGGAGCATGCCGCGGAGGTCAGGGCGACCACAGCGGTCGTGGCCGCCAACGCGAGGCGGGTAACTCTATGGGACATGACGTACTCCGAGCTTCTGCTGTGAGCGGTGGAGGGGAACGGGGCGGAGGACCGGTGCGCCGGCCGGGCGCACCGGTCGTCAGGAGGCGCGTAGTTGCTGGCGGCGTTTGATGTCGTCGAACGCGACGGCGACGATGAGGATCGCGCCGATGGCCACGGTCTGCCAGAAGGGCTGGACGTTGATGATGACCAGGCCGTTGTTGAGCACGGCCGGGATCATGATCCCGACGGCGGTGCCGAAGAGCGTGCCTCGTCCACCGAACAGGCTGGCCCCGCCGATGATGACCGCGGCGATGGCGACGAGGTTGTCGCTGCTGTGGCCGCTGACCTCGGTGGTGGTGTAGCGGGCGACGTCGAGCAGCCCGGCGAGGCCCGCAAGGGCACCCATGATGACGAACAGCACGATCTGGTGCCGGGCGACCTTGATGCCGCTGCGACGCGCGCCCTCGGCGTTGGAGCCGATGGCGTAGGTGTAGCGGCCGAACTTCGTCTTGGCCAGCACCAGTCCGGCGACCAGTGTCACGGCAGCGGCGATCCACACCGGCAGGGGCAGCCCGAGTTCCTTGCGCAGGCCCAGGCCGGTGACGATCTGCGGTGGCAGGCCGGTGACGTCGGTGCCCTTGGTGATGACCTGGGCCAGGCCCATCGCCATGCCGAGCGTGCCGAGGGTGATGACGAACGAGGGGATCTTCAGCCGGGTCACGAGCACGCCGTTCAGCAGGCCCCAGGCCGCGCCGACCACGACGGCGACGACGATGCCGACGGTGATGGCCACCCACGCGTGGGGGTAGCCCGCGGCGGAGGAGCCGGCGAGCGCGACGATCACCTTGGCGGCGACGACCTCGCTGAACACCAGCACCGAGCCGATCGACAGGTCCAACTGGCCGCCGATGATGAGGAAGGCGGTCCCGACGGCGAGCAGCATCGTGCCGGAGGCATTGAAGAGGATGTTGCGGAAGTTGTCGGTGTTGAAGAAGGTCCCGCCCGCCTTGACCGAGAAGACCGCGACCAGGATCAGCAGCGCGAGGAAGACCCAGTTACCGGTCAGGGCGCCGGCCAGCCGGCGCGGCAGCGGCAGATCTTCGGCGCCGGCCGTGGACACTTGGGCGGTCGAGCTGTTCGAGGTCATGCCGTCCTCCCCTGGGGGTCGGTGGGGGTGCTGGGCGCGGCGCCGGTGATGGCGGCGACGATCCCGTCGTGCGAGGTCGTGGCCGGGGACAGCGTCGCGGCGGCGGTGCCCAGACGGAGCACCACGATCCGGTCGGCCACATCGAAGACGAACGGCACGCTGTGGCTGATGACGATGACGGCGATGCCCTGGTCCCGGGTGCGCTTGATGAGCCGGGCCACCTGTTCGGTCTGGACCAGGCCGAGGGCGGCGGTGGGCTCGTCCATGATGACCAGCTCGCGCGCCCACTTCCCGGCACGTGCGATCGCCACGCTCTGGCGCTGGCCGCCCGAGAACATGCGCACCGGGGCCCTGTAGTCGGGGATGCGGGTGCCGAGGTCACGCAGGTAGTCCTCGGCCTCGGTCTGCATCCGCCTGACGTCCAGGACGCCGAGGCGACCGAGCATGCCGGGCTTCTTGTACTCGCGGCCCAGGAACAGGTTGGCCGGGGCGGACAGGTCGTCGGCGAGGGCGAGGTCCTGGTAGACGGTCTCGATCCCGGCCGACCGGGCGTCCGAGGGGCTGGCGAAGTTGACCTTCTGACCGCGGACGCGCAGCTCACCGCCGTCGGGCGCCAGCGCGCCGGAAAGGATCTTGATCAGAGTCGACTTGCCCGCGCCGTTGTCGCCCATCAGGGCCACGACTTCGCCCGGGGCGACCTCCAACGACACGTCGGTCAGCGCGGTGACGTGACCGAAGCGCTTGGAGATGCCGGTGGCCGAAAGGACCGGTGTTCCTGCGTCCTTGGGGGCGGCGGGTGGTGTCGTATTCGACAGATCCATCGACACGAGTCCTCCTCTCTTGTTGGCGACTCGGATGCTCTGCAGTGGTCGTCGTGCTTCCGGTCGTGATCCGCAAGCAGTGTGACCGTAGCCACGCTTGCATACAAGTACGCCAGTATGCAAGGATTCTTTTCGTGAAACCAGATCGAGACTTTGGGATGCAGACGCTCGCATCCGTGGGCAGAAGTCGCGTCCGGCAACGGACGTCCGACCGCGTCTACGACGAACTCGCGTCGGCCATCCGCGACCTCCGGATACCGCCGGGGGCCGCTCTGTCCGAGACCGAGCTGGCCGAGCGACTCCATGTCAGCCGCACCCCGCTGCGCGAGGCGATCGCCCGGCTCGCGGAAGCCGGAATGGTGTCCGTGGTCCCGCAGGTGGGGACGCGGGTCGAACTGATCCGGCTCAGCGACGTGGAACAGGCGCGGTTCATCAGGGAGAGCCTGGAGACCGCCGCCTTCTCCGCCGCATGCGAGAAGCCGGACCGGGACGTCAGCGTCCTGCGCGCACTGCTGGTGGAGCAGGAGCACTGCCACCGGACCCACGATCTGGACGGATTCTTCGCCGCCGACGAGGCGCTGCACGGGCAGCTCTTCGCGCTCAGCGGTTACCACACGGCCTGGCAGGTCATCCAGCCGTTGAAGATGCACCTCGACCGCTTGCGTCGGCTCAGCCTGCCCGACCCGGACACCGTGCTGGGCCTGATCGACGAACACACGGCCATCGTCGACGCATTGGAGGCCGGCGACGCCCCAGGCGGCCGGGCGCACATCCGCCGCCATGCCCACCGCGTTCTGGACAGCGGCCCGCAGTTGCGGGCCCAACACCCGGGGTACTTCAGCGAATGAGCACCGATCACGATTCCCACGACACGCCCACGCGCGACCCGGTCGGGTACCTGTACCGGGAGTCCCTGCTCCAACCGCCGCGCGTGATCCCCCTGTCCGGCGGTGTCTCCGGGGAGACCCTGCTCGTCGAGGCCGCGCCTGCTCGCCTGGTGATCAAACGGGCACTCAGCCGGCTACTGGTGGCCGGGCACTGGACGGCCAAGCCCGAACGGGCCATGACCGAGGCCGCCGCCCTGGAACTGCTGCACGGCCTGACCCCGCAGTACACGCCGCAACTGGTGCACGCCGACGCCGAGCAGCACACGATCGTGATGACCGCCGCGCCGGCCGACTGGCTCTCCTGGAAGAGCGTCCTGCTCGGCGAGGCATCCGATCCCGCAAACGGCACCGCCGCGACGGCACGGACCCTCGGCACCGTGCTCGGCACCTGGCAGGACCGCACCTGGGAAGCCGCGCACGTGGCCGCTCGTTTCGACGACTACGAGGCGCTGGACCAGCTACGCCTGGACCCCTTCCACGGCGCGGTCGCCGCCGCCCACCCCGACGTTGCCGAGCGTGTCGTCGACCTGGCCGCCGAACTGCGCGGCCGGCGCGACTGCCTGGTCCACGGTGACTTCTCCCCCAAGAACGTCCTGGTCGGTCCGGACGGGCTGATGGTGCTCGACTTCGAGGTCGCCCACGTCGGCGCGGCCGTCTTCGACCTCGCCTTCCTCCAGTGCCATCTCGCCTTGAAGGCGATGCACCTGCCGCACCGGGCACTGGAGTTCGCGTCCGCCGCGGAGCAGTTCCTGGACGCGCACCGGGCCATCCTCGACTCGGGCCGGCGGCCGCCGGTGGAGCGAATCGGCTGGCACACCGCCTGCCTGCTGCTCGCCCGGGTCGACGGCCTGTCACCTGCTGGATACCTGGACCCGGCGACCGCCGCGAAGGTACGAATCCTGGCCCTCGACCTGCTCCGGGCAGACGACCCGGCGATCGAGGAAGTCTGGGCGAAGATCACGGAGAACAGATGCTGATCACGAATGTAGACGCCTGGGAGGCCCTCGACTCGCGCGGGCGCCCCACGGTCGCCGCACGAGTCGACCTCCAAGGCGGCGCCCAGGGAGTCGCCCTGGTGCCTTCCGGCGCCTCGGCGGGCTCGCACGAGGCAGTGGAGTTGCGGGACGGCGGTGAACGATACGGCGGACGCGGCGTCCGCACGGCCGTCGGCCACGTCACCGACATCCTCGCGCCGTTGGTGACGGGCCTGGCCCCCGACCAGGTGGACGCGGCACTGCGCGCGGCCGACCCGTCCCCTTCCTTCGCCGGTGTGGGAGCCAACGCCGTCCTGTCCGTATCCCTCGCCGCCCAGCGTGCCGCGGCTGCCGCCCACGGCACCTCGCTGGCCCGCTACCTGGCCGCCGACACCGGGCCCTTGCTGCTGCCCATGCCCATGGTCAACGTCCTGTCCGGCGGGGCCCACGCCGGCCGGATGCTCGACGTCCAGGACTTCCTGGCCGTCCCGGTAGGCGCGACGAGCTTCGCCCAGGCCGTCGAATGGGCGGTCGCCGTCCGCGAAGCGGCCACCCGGCTGGCGCTGGCACGCGGCCACGCCCAGGCCGCGCTCGTGGCCGACGAGGGCGGCCTCGGCCTTCCGCTGGGGACCAATCGTGCGGCGCTCGACCTGCTCACCGAGGCGATCCAGGCGGCCGGCTTCACACCCGGAACGGACGTCGCGATCGCGATCGACGTGGCCGCCACGCAGTTCTTCCACGACGGCCGCTACCGACTGGCCCTTGAGCAGCGGGAGCTGACGGCCTCGGCGCTGATCGCCGAGATCGCCGACTGGTGCGACCGCTACCCCGTGATCTCGGTCGAGGACGCCCTCGCCGAGGACGACTGGGAGGGCTGGCAGGAAGCCACCGCAGTACTCGGCGAGCGCGTCGAACTCGTCGGCGACGACCTGTTCGTCACCTCCGTCGAGCGGCTGCGGCGCGGTATCACCGACGGCGTCGCCAACTCCGTGCTGGTCAAGGTGAACCAGAACGGACTGGTCAGCAGTTCCCGCTCGGTCGTGGAACTGGCCCGCACCGCGGGATACCGAACCGTGGTCTCCGCCCGCTCCGGAGAGACCGAGGACAGCTGGCTCGCCGATCTGGCCGTCGGCTGGCGCGCCGGCCAGATCAAGGTCGGCTCGACCCACCGGTCCGAGCGCACCGCCAAGTGGAACCGCCTGCTGGAACTTGAGGCGACCGAGGAAACCGTCTTCGCCGGGCCGTGGCCGGGCGGACGACCTGGGAGGGAAACCGTATGAGCACGCAATTCGACGGACGCACTGTCATCGTCACCGGGGCCGGCTCCGGCATCGGCCGCGAGATGGCTCGCCTGTTCCACGCCGAGGGCGCCCGCGTCTACGCCGCGGACCTCGCCCCCGACGACGTTCCGGAGGGCACCACGCCGCTGCGCGTCGACGTCACCGACGCCGATTCGGTTTCGGCGGGCCTGGCAAAGGCCCTGGACGAGACCGGTCGGATCGATGTCCTCTGCAACAACGCCGGCGCATCCTCCACCACCGACCCGATCGCCTGCTCGGTCGAGGAGTGGGACCGGGTCTTCGCGGTCAACGCCCGCGGCGTCTTCCTCGGCACCAAGTTCGCGCTGCCCACCATGCTGGCGCAGAGCTACGGGGTCATCGTCAACACCGCCTCGGCCGCCGGGCTCATCGGTCTCAAGGACCGCGCCGCCTACTGCGCCAGCAAGGGCGCGGTCGTCGCTTTCACCAAGCAGGTCGCCGTGCAGTACGCGGGCACCGGCATCCGCTGCAACTCGATCTGTCCCGGCACCGTCGACTCGCCGTGGGTGGGGCGCCTGCTCGCCGCCGCCGACGACCCCGAGCAGGCCCGCGCGGGTCTTGTCGCCCGTCAGCCCATGGGGCGCCTGGGACAGCCCGACGAGATCGCCCAGGCCGCCCTCTACCTGGCCTCCGACGCCGCCTCGTTCATCACCGGCACCGAACTCGTGCTGGACGGCGGCCTGCTGGCCGGCTGACCGGACTCCCGCGATCCCCACCCGTACCGCTCGACCCTGTAGACGGAGTTCACATGCGATTGATGCGCCTCGGCGCCCCCGGCGCGGAGATACCCGTCGTGCTCACCCCGGACGGTGAGCACCTCGACCTGCGTCAGCTGACCCCCGACATCGACGGCGCCTTCCTGGCGGGCGACGGCCCGGCCCGGGTCCGGGCGGCGCTCGCCGCGGGCACCCTTCCGCCGGTCCCGGCCGGGATGCGCGTCGGCGCACCCATCGCCCGCCCCGGTGTGGTGCTGTGCATCGGCATGAACTACGCCGCCCACGCCGCCGAGACCGGAGCCGCTCCGCCGCCGCACCCGGTGATGTTCTACAAGGCACCGAACACCGTGGTCGGCCCCTACGACGACATCCTCCTTCCGCGCGGATCGAGCAAGACGGACTGGGAGGTGGAACTCGCCGTCGTCATCGGCCGCCGAGCCCGCTACCTGGACTCACCCGACCAAGCCCTCGACCACATCGCGGGATACGCCGTCTCCAACGACCTGTCCGAGCGCGAGTTCCAGATGGAGATCAGCGGAGGCCAGTGGTCCAAGGGCAAGAGCTGTGAGACCTTCAACCCGCTCGGCCCCTGGCTCGTCACGCCCGACGAGTTGCCCGACCCCCAGGCGTTGGGGTTGCGCTCCTGGGTCAACGGCGAAGTTCGGCAGAACTCCACGACGGCCGACATGGTCTTCAGCATCGCCACGCTGATCTACCAGCTCAGCCAGGTCACCGTGCTCGAACCCGGCGACCTCGTCAACACCGGCACCCCGGAGGGCGTAGCGGCCTCCGGCCGGTTCCCCTACCTCGGCGAAGGCGATGGCGTCGAGGTCGAGATCGACGGCCTCGGCCGGCAGAGCCAGAAGGCGGTGCGGGCATGACGATCCGGCTCTCCCTCGGCCACATCGACGTCTACGACGACCGGACGGCCACCTTCGCCCACCAACTCGGTCTGACCAGCGTGCAGTTCCACACCCCGAACCTGCTCCCGGGCGAACAGGGGTTCTGGAGCCTGGAAGAGCTGCGAGCGCTGCGCGAGCGCTGCGACGGCGACGGCCTGACCGTCGACGGGCTGGAGAACGTCCCCCTCGCCCACTTCTGGAAGATCCAGCGCGGGCTACCCGGCCGGGACGAGCAGATCGCCAACTACCGCAGAACCATCCGCAACATGGCGGCGGCCGGTTTCGACCTGCTCGGCTACAACTGGCTGCCCACCTTCGTCTGGCGCACCGACATGAAGGCTGCCGGCCGCGGCGGCGCCAAGGTCACCGCCTTCGACCTCGCCGAAGTGGGCGCCGGCAACGCCCTCGCGTCCTACCGGCTCTCGCCGACCGCACCGCTCGAAGAGCCTCTGACGGCCGAACAGATGTGGGCCAACCACCAGTACTTCCTCGACGCGGTCCTCCCCGTCGCCGAAGAGGTCGGCGTGCGTCTGGCACTGCACCCCGACGACCCGCCGGTCGACGAGCCGCTCGGCGGCGCCGCCCGCATCTTCACCTCGCCCGGCTCCCTCGTGGCCGCCCGTGCGCAGGCCAAGGAGAGCCCCTCGTGGGGGGTGAACTTCTGCCTCGGCACGGTGTCCGAGATGGGTGGCGAGGATGCGGTCAACGAGGTCATCGACACCCTCGGGCCCGTCGGTGCGATCTTCTACGTCCACTTCCGCGACGTCCAGGGCACGGTCCCCGCCTTCCGCGAGTGCTTCCTCGGCGAGGGCAACTACCACCCGGCCCGGGTGATCCGCCGGCTCCACGACGCGGGTTTCGACGGCTTCCTGATCGACGATCACGTGCCGGCCATGATCGGCGACCGCGACACCTGGATGGACACCTCCTCCGAGGCATACTGCAGTCGCGGGCGCGCCCACGCACTCGGCTATCTCCAGGGCATCCTCAACGCGCTCGACCTCGACTGAAAACCTGCCGGGCGACCTCCGCCCGGCAGGCTCTCGGGCCGACCCGCAGAACGGCATGCCTCACCCGACGATGTCAGGGAGGGGCTCGTCCGGAGACGCCCGTACTACCGTCCCGCTCGTAGCGAGCGGGACGGCCGGCAGCCCCGACGGCTCCACCATCGGAGCTCGTACCCGAGTGTCTACGCGACCCTACTGCGGTCACCGGTTCGGGGCTGCCGGCCGTCCACAGCGGGCGTCCACAGCGGGCGGACGGCGCCGGTCGCGACGCCGTACGCGGGCAGGCGGGTGTCCGTCGTGGACGCCAGGGGGAGACTCGCCTACGCTGCCGCGGCTCCGCGTCACCAGCCTTCCTCGCCGTATCCGACGCCCGGGGCCGTGGGGGCGTGCACCATCCCGTCGGCACTCACCGCGGGCTCGCGTACGACGGGGTTGGAGTAGACGAGGGACTCGTAGTACGTGGTGTTCGCGATCGCCATGCACAAGTGGGCGTTGACGATGCCCGATCCGTGCACCTCGGCCCGCAGTTGGAAACTGTCGGCGAGGTGGGCGATCCTGAGCGCACCGGTGACGCCGCCCTTGTACTGCGCACTCGTCCGGACGTAGCCCGCCGCGCCGGCCGCGATGAAGTCCGCCGCGTTCAGGTGCACGCCGTCCGACGTCTCCGCGACGAGCAGGGGGACGCGGACCCGTTCGCCGAGCCATCGGTACGAGGTGACGCTGAACTCCCGCATCGGCTCCTCGTACCAGGTGTAACCGGCCTCCTCCAGCGCCCGGCCCAGGTAGACCGCGTCGGCCAGGTCGAAGCCGGCCGAGCCGTCGTACATCAGCGGCACCGCGTCACCGACATGGGCGCGCAACTTCTGGCACAGCTCGGCGTCCGCACGGGCGTCGCCCCAGGCATGCAGCTTGACGGCGGAGTAGCCCGCCGCCAGGCACTGGTCGGCGACGTCGAGGTACTCCGCCACGCTGGAGAACGTGACCGTGCTCGCGTAGGCGGGCAACGCCTCGCGGTACGAACCGAGCAGACGGTACAGCGGCACTTCCGCGGCCTTCGCCGCGATGTCCCACAGGGCGACGTCGACCAGTCCGAGCGCGTAGATCGGAAACTCCTCTATCCGGTCGAGCTCCCACAGGCGGTGCCAGAGCAGCTCGCGGGCGAGCGCGTCCCGGCCCAGCAGGTCCGCACGGATCCGGCGCTCCACGAGGTCGGCCACGATGAGGCCGCGCCGGGTGTGCGCCTCTCCCACCAGGCCGTCGTCGGTGTGGATGCGCAGGATGCCGCCGGTCACCGGACCCTCGGAGCCCGGCAGCCCGTGGCGCCAGCGGAACGGCGGCTGCGCGGGCAGATCGACGAGTTCCACCGTGACATCAGTGATACGCATGGCCATCCTTCGGGTCCGTGGAATCGGGTGGATCGAATGCAATCGGGTGGAATCGGGTGGATCAGGAAGAGGCGTCGTCGGGAAGGAGTCGCTTGCGGATCTCCCGCTGGAACTGACTGACCGTCATGTCGATGTGCTCGGCCATCAGCGACTCCACCCGCTCCTCGTCCCCCGAAGTGATGGCCTCCCCGATCGCCAGGTGCTGTTCGGCGGCCACGACGAGCGACCCGCCCGCGACGCCGGCCAGCCCTATGACGCTGACCTGCCGCTGCAGCCGTTGCACCGAGTCGACCGTCGCGGCGAAGAACACGTTCGACGCCGCCGTGCCGACCGCGGCGTGGAACGCCTCGTCGGCCCGGCTGAAGCCCTCCACGCCGCCGTCCAGCGCCGCCGTCATCGACTGAGCGGCCGCCTCGCGGATCGCCTTGACCTGCGCGGGAGTTGCCCGCTGCGCGGCCAGACGCGCCATCGCGGTCTCCAGGTGACGGCGGAACTCGAACATCTCGTCCACCTGCCGCAGATCGGCCGGCAGGAACCGGGAGAACGACTCCTGCCACTTCGCGCTCTCCGGTTCGGCGACATAGATGCCGCGCCCCTTCTGCACGGACAGCCGCCCCACCGCGGAGAGGATCTTCACCGCTTCCCTGACCACCGTCCGGCTCATCTCGACGGCGTCGGCCAGGTCCTTCTCGGTGGGCAGCCGGGTACCGGGGGCGAGCCGCTCCTTGACGATGTACTCAAGGATGCGTTCGGCCGCGATCTCGTAGCCGGGACGGTACCCGCCCGCGCTGCCCGCCGAACGGCCTGCGGATGACGGTTCTGACGTCAAGTCGTGCTCCCTCGCATCTTCCGGGTTGTTCGCGACCCCAGTATCACCCGGCACCTCCCGCCTGCACCCAATGTTTCTGCTCTATTCATTGACTCAGGAGGGAACTTAATCACATCTAAGACCTTGACGCGATGGGTCGGGCGCACCACACTCAGTCTCGCTCCGAGCGAGCTGCAACGGCCCACCCTCGCGATCATCCGAGGGAAAATCGACCTCGCCCAGGCGTGAACAGCGCGCCTATCCAGGGCGCTTGCAACCGGTTCCGAGAACGTGCCCCAGCGATGTTTCCGATACATCTCGACCGTTCCATGCACGAAAGGCGCCAGCCATGCGTACTCGATCAGTCAGACGTCCGCGCTTCGCCCGGCGATCCGCAACCCGTTGGGGCGCTCTTCTCGCGATCTCCGGCCTGCTCATGGGCTCGGCCGCCTGCGGCGGGGGCGGAGGAAGCAGCGACGGCAAGGTCGATCTGAGCTACCGCATCTGGGACAGCAGCCAGCAGCCGGCCATGCAGCGCATCGTCGACGCGTTCGAGGCGGCCCACCCGAAGATCCACATCTCCATCCAGCTCACCGCGAGCCAGGAGTTCTGGACCAAGCTCCAGGCGGACGCCACCAGCGGGAGCGCGCCCGACGTGTTCTGGATGAACGGCCCCCACGCCCAGCTCTACGCCTCGAACAACATACTGCTGCCGCTCGACGACCAGCTCAAGCAGGACGGCTTGAGCATGAAGAACTACCCCGCGAGCCTGGTCTCCCTCTACAACTACCACGGCAAGCAGTACGGCGTGCCGAAGGACTTCGACACCGTGGGCCTCTGGTACAACAAGAAGCTCTTCGACGCCGCCGGGGTGAAGTACCCGGACAACACCTGGAACTGGCAGACCCTCTCCGACGCGGCCCACAAGCTCACCGACTCCTCGAAGGGCGTCTACGGCATCCTGGCGCCGCCCTTCGGCCAGGAGAACTACTACGACACCATCTACCAGGCCGGCGGACACGTCATCTCGCCCGACGGCAAGTCCTCCGGCTACGACCAGCCGGCCGCGATCAGCGGGCTGCGGTTCTGGACGGACCTGATCAAGCAGGGCTCCTCTCCTTCGCTGAAGTCGATGACGGACACCTACCCTGCCCAGCTGTTCGAGTCCGGCAAGATCGCCATGTACTACGGCGGCTCATGGAACACGCTGGAGTTCGCCAAGAACGACACCATCAAGAACGACGTCGACGTGACCGTGCTGCCCCAGGGCGCCAAACGCGCCTCCATCATCCATGGACTCGCCAACGTCGCCTACGCCAGGACGAAACATCCCAAGGAGGCCGCGGAGTTCGTCGCGTACCTCGGCTCGCAGCAGGCCGCGCAGACCGAGGCGAAGTACGGCGGCGTCATCCCGGCCTACAACGGCACCCAGAAGGAATGGGTGACGGCCACCCCCCAGTTCCACCTGCAGTCGTTCCTCGACGAGGTGCCGTACGCGGTGCCGCTGCCGACGTCCGAGAACAGCGACGCCTGGCAGTCCCAGGAGCCCACGGTCTTCGCGCCGGCCTGGTCGGGCTCGAAGGACGTCGGTGACACGGCCCGGCAGATGGCCAAGCTGATGAACAAGGCGCTGAGCAAGGAGCAGTGAGGTGACCATGGCCAGAACCGTCTCCGCACCACGCTCCACCCGGGGCAGCGGTCCCCGCCGCCCGCTCCGCGCCGTCGCACGCCGCGGTCTCCAGCACCGGGGCGAGCACCTGTGGGCCTACCTCATGGTCGCGCCCATGCTCATCGGGCTGTCGGTCTTCTACCTGTGGCCCATCGTCCAGACCTTCTACTACAGCTTCACCAAGTCGGGGCCGTTCGGCGGGCACCACTGGATCGGAGCGGCCAACTACCACGCTTTGGTGCACGAGTCGTCGGTGGGCCAGTCCGTGGTCAACACGCTGCTCTACACCGGCTTCCAGCTCGCGGGCATCCCGCTCGCCGTCATAGTCGCCGCACTGCTCAACCAGCGTGGGCTGCGGGGGCGTTCGATCTACCGGGCGCTGTACTTCCTGCCGGTCGTCACCATGCCGGTGGCCATCGCCATGCTGTGGCGATGGATCTACGACGGCGACTTCGGCCTGCTGAACTTCCTGCTGGCCAAGGTCGGCATCCCCGGCCAGTACTGGGCCTCGGACCCCTCCCTCGCCCTGTACGGGCTGGCGGCCATCGGTATCTGGATGTCCCTCGGCTACAACATGGTGATCTTCCTGGCCGGTCTCCAGGGCATTCCGTCGGAGTACTACGAAGCCGCCACGATGGACGGTGCCGGCCCGATACGGATGTTCTTCCGGATCACGGTGCCGCTGCTGAGCCCCAGCATCTTCTTCGCGACCGTGCTGACGGTGATCAACTCACTGCAGATGTTCGATCTCGCCTACATGATGATGAGCACTCCCGGCGGCGCGGCGGGCACGGCGAATCCGGCGCTCCCCCGGGTCCGGACCATCTCGTACCTCTTCTACCAGAAGGCGTTCGTCGAGCACGACATCGGTTTCGGTGCCGCCGTCGCGTTCGTGCTGGTCGGCTTCATCCTCCTGATGACGTTCGTCCAGTTCCGGCTCCAGAAGAGGTGGGTGCACTATGCCTGACAACTCTGCTTCCGGCCGGCCGCTGAGCCGCCACGCCCGGACGATCGCCACCCACACCGTTCTGATCGTCGGCGCCGTCATCATGCTCGGGCCGTTCGTGTGGGAGGCGCTCACCTCGCTCAAGACCTTCAGCGAGACCACGCACGTCCCCCTCACCTTCCTGCCCGACAAGTGGCAGTGGTCCAACTACAGCCGGGTCTTCGACGTCCTGCCCTTCCGGCAGATGTTCGTCAACTCCGTCGCCATGACCATCGGCCGCACCGCCGGCCAGCTGGTGTTCTCCTCGCTCGCGGCCTACGCGTTCGCCCGGCTCCGCTTCCGCGGCAGCAACCTGCTGTTCAGCCTGTTCCTGTCGGTCCTGATGGTGCCGGGTCTGCTGTTCCTGATCCCGCAGTACGTCATCATCGAGCACCTGGGCTGGCTGAACTCGCTACAGGGCCTGACCGTTCCCGGGATGTTCAGCGCGTTCGGCACGTTCCTGCTGCGCCAGTTCTTCCTGGCGCTGCCCAAGGACGTCGAGGAGGCCGCCCGCCTCGACGGCGCCAACCCGCTCCGGGTGTTCTGGCACATCGCCCTGCCGCTGGCCCGGCCGGGCCTGCTGGCCCTGACCATCCTCACCGCCCTGTGGTCGTGGAACGACCTCATGTACCCGCTCGTCATCAGCACCGACCCCTCGAAGATGACGCTGTCGGCCGGCCTGGCCACTCTCCAGGGCGAGCACAAGACCGACTACTCGCTCCTCATGGCGGGCTCCATCATGGCGACCGCACCGATGATCATCGTCTTCATCCTTCTGCAACGGCACTTCATCCGGGGCATCGCGTTCACCGGAAGCAAGGGTTAGCACCCCTCCCTGCACGGTTTGCCCCTGACCAGCACCACTCCACCCCGTACGGCGAAAGGACTCCGGCATGAACGACCTCAGCCTCGGTGTGATCGGCCTGGGCGTACGCAGCGACCTCGTCGACCTCGCTCACCGGCCGGAAGCGGGGTCCCGGATCGTCGCCTGTTGCGACCGCGACCCGGTACAGCTGCGGAAGACGCGCGACCGGTTCGGTCCCGGCGTACGCGCCGTGACCGACCATCGCGATCTGCTGCGGGCCGACCTCGACGGCGTCTTCGTCCTCACCCCGGACCACACCCACGAGGCGATCGGCCTGGACTTCCTGCGGGCCGGGGTCCCGGTGTTCCTGGACAAGCCGCTCGCCATCACCACCGCGGCGTGCGACCGGCTGCTGGCCGCCGCCCGGGAGTTCGGGACACCGCTCTACGTCGGCCACAACATGCGGCACATGCCGGTCATCACCACCATCCGCCAGGTCATCGCCGAGGGTCGCATCGGTGCGGTGAAGGCGATCTGGTGCCGTCACTTCGTGGGCCACGGCGGGGACTTCTACTTCAAGGACTGGCACGCCGACCGGCGGAACACCACCGGACTCCTGCTCCAGAAGGGAGCGCATGATATCGATGTCATCCACTGGCTGGCCGGCGGATACTCCCGTCGCGTGAACGCCATGGGCGGGCTGACGGTCTACGGGACCATCGACTCCCGCCGGGAGCGCACCGGGGAACGCATGACGGACTGGATCGCGCCGGACAAGAACTGGCCGCCGCTCAGCCTGCGCGACCTCAATCCGGTCGTCGACGTCGAGGACCTGAGCATGATGCAGATGCAGCTGGACAACGGCGTGTTCGCCAGCTATCAGCAGTGCCACTTCACCCCGGACTACTGGCGCAACTACACGGTCATCGGCACCGAGGGACGGCTGGAGAACTTCGGCGACGGCGAGGGCGCGGTCGTCAAGGTGTGGAACCACCGGTCGGACTACCGGGCGGACGCCGACATCACGGTGCCTGTCCGGACTCCGCCAGGCACGCACGGCGGGGCGGACCCCGTACTGGTCCAGGAGTTCCTGCGGTTCCTCGCCGAAGGCGGGACCACCGTCACCTCCCCGGTCGCCGCGCGCGAGGCGGTCGCCGCCGGATACGCCGCCACCGTCTCCCTGCGCAACGGGGGGCAGGTGGTCGAAGTGCCGCCGCCCGACCCCGCCACCGCCGCGTACTTCGACGGCGGCCAGGCCAGGCCCCACTCGGGGCAACCGCACACCGGAGATCCGGCAGCAGGGAACTGAACCGGAGTCGGCGGCCGGCCGCCGCCGGTCGCCGCCGGCCGCCGAATGCTGCTGCTGCTGCCCGCAACATCCCGTCCGGCCTGACCGTCATCACCTGCGGACACGTCCCACCCCACTCGCCCGTGCACTGCGGTAGCCCGGTCCCAAGCCATGCGCCGGCGCTCGGCCCCGTCCCGCACGCCCGCTTCGCACCCGGATTCACGTATCCCGCCCAGTAGAGGAGACCTCGTGGGAAAGCGACGAAGCACGATTTCGAGAGCAGCGGCGCCGGTGCTGGTGCTCGCGATGGCGGCGACCTTCGCGCCCGCCGCACATGCCGCGTCCAGCGCGAGCCGGTTCACCATTCAGGCGGGTTCGCTGCGCATCGGCCTGGACGCCACGGGCACGGTCACGAGCCTGCTCGACCCGGCACATGACCGGAACTACGCCGACACCCAGCACAAGACCCCGCTGATCAGGCTCGTCGTCGACGGCGCCGAGCAGAAGCCCACCGCCCTGTCGTACAACGCGGCGAAGTCGACCTACACCTTCACCTTCGGCGGGAAGAACATCAAGGTCGGCGTCAAGGTCGCCGCCGGCGCCGGCTACTCCACGCTCGAGGTGACCAGCCTCGACGCCCCCTCCGGAGTGGACGTACAGACTCTGCTGTGGGGCCCGATCACCACCAGCATCACCCAGACCGTCGGCGAGACCGTCGGCGTGGTGCACGACGACGACTTCGCGATCGGCATCCACGAGCTCAACGACAAGACGGTCGGCGGCTGGCCCGACGAGTACGACGCGCTGAGCTACCCCGACGGGCCGCCCAAGGTCGGTGTGCCGGCCAGTTGGGCCTTCGGCTGGTTCAGCGCCTCCCAGACCGACTGGGGCAGCATCCTTCAGGCGTACACGTACGACTACACCAAGACCCGCCACCGGTACGTGGGTTGGGGAGACAGCCACGAGCCGAACGAGCCGGTCCCTCCGTTGAGCGGTTCGGACGCGCTGATCAAGGGCTCGAAGATCGCCCTGTTCGGCACCGCGCCCGGCGATGTCCTCAACACCCTCTCGCACATCGAGACCGGACAGGGGCTGCCGCACACGAAGGTCGACGGCCAGTGGGAGAAGACCTCACAGGGCGCGTCCCAGTCCTTCCTGGTGCTCAGCGACCTCGACACCGCCGATGTCACGGACGCCGACAAGTACGCCGGCAAGGGCGGGATGCGGTATGTCTACTCGCTGCCGGGCGCGGACGGACCATGGCAGTCCGCGGGGCACTACCAGTTCGACTCCGCCTTCGGCGGCTCGGACGCCGGAGCCACCGGGCTGGCCGCTACGGCAGCTACCGGCGGGGAACGGGTGGGCGTGCACACGCTCTCCAATCTGGTCGACACCAATGACCCGTACGTGACACCGACCCCCGATCCGGGGTTGGCGACGATGGGCTCGGTCAAGCTGACCAGGCCACTGGATGCCTCGTCGAAGGCGGTGTACGTCGACTCCGACACCATCTTCACCGGCGGGAGCGAGAACGTCCTGCGAGTGGGGGACGAACTGCTGAACTTCGGCGCGGTGACCAAGGTGCCAGGCGCCACGAACGAGTACGAGGTCACCATCGACTCCCGCGCCATGTGGGGGACGACCGCGGCGTCGTACCCGGCCGGCACCGACCTGACCCGGATGCAGCGCTACGCCTACGGCGAGTTCGTCGCCGGAATGCCGATGATCCCCGAGGTGGCCGGCCGGCTCGCGCAGATCTTCAACACCACCGGGATCAAGGCCATGTCCTTCGACGGCCTGGAGACCGGCACCCTGGCCGGCTACGGAACGTTCGCGACCAACAAGCTGGTCAACGGCATGTACCGGAAGATCGACTCCACCGACGACTTCATCTCCGAGGCCAGCAACGTCCTTCCGGGCACCTGGGACGCGACCGGTCGGGCGAGCTGGGGAGAGACCTGCTGCACCAGCTTGCAGGAGCGCTACGACCACCAGTCCTACTACCAGCGCAACTACCTTCCCCAGATGATGGGTTGGGTCTCCTACAGTCCGAGCGACTCGGTCCTCTCCCAGGAGTGGCAGCTCTCCAAGATGGCCGCCTTCAACGCCGGTGCCGGACTACAGGCCAGTGTCTCGGCGCTCAAGTCGAGCGGCAACACCGACCAGGTCCTGGGCGCCTGGAAGGAGTGGGAGGCCGCCCGCAACGCGCACGCCTTCACCCCGGCGCAGATGACGGCCATGCAGGACCCTAACTCCTACTGGCACCTGGAGACCGTACAACCGGGCAAGGAGTGGAATCTCTACAACGTCGAGTACCCCGCCGACGCCCTCACCGCGCCGAGCGACGGCACCACCAGCACATGGAAGTACACCAACACCCACGACGCGCAGCCCCTGCAGTTCCAACTCCAGGCATCCGGCGGCAGCGTCACCAACCCGTCCATCACCCTGAACGGCAAGACCGTCACCTTCCCCACCACCGTCCCCTCCGACGGATACCTCGTCGCCGACGGCACCACCACCGCCAAGGTCTACGACAAAACCTGGCACCAACTCAGCACCGTCACCGCCCAGGGCACCGCCACCTACACCACCGGCGACCAGAACATCAGCTACACCGCAACCGGCACCAACGGCTCCACCGCCAACATCCGCTTCCTCACCTACAGCGCACCCCAGCACGTCAAGGCCCCCGTGACGATGGACGCCCCGACCACCGTCCAGCGCGGCGGCACCGCCACCGTGACCACCAGCTACACCAACACCGGCACGACCACCCTCCACCACACCTCCCTGTCCCTCGTCGCACCCAAGGGCTGGACCGCCAAGCCCACCACCGGCGCCGGCACCCGCAGCCTCGCCCCCGGCAAGACCCTCACCACCACCTGGCACCTCACACCCCCCACCGACGTCAAACCCGGCACCAACTCCCTGGTGACACAGACGACCTACGACGGCGCCAGGACCAGCACCGAAACCACCACACAGATCGCGGTACCCGACCCCGTCGCCATCACCACGCCCACGCTCGCCAAGGCCGGCACCACCGCCACCGGCTGAGGGAACTCGCAGTACTGCGCAACAGGCCGGCGAGGTGGTCCAAGACGCCGCCCTGCACGGTGAGTCGGGGACGCCGTTCGCAGCAGGCTCATGGCGAGCCCGAGCCGTTGACGGCTGCGGGATACACCTTCGTCGGAAAGCAACGTCATCTATCGAGACAGCTGGGAGTGAACCATGGAAAGACGTCAATTCCTGATCGCCAGCACGCTGAGTTCACTGGCCGCGATGACCGTCACGGGCGGCACCGCGTACGGATCGACGACGGGCAGCGGTCACTCGTTCGGCTTCGCCGCAGACGGAAGCCAGTTCCTCCTCGACGGAAATCCGTTCCAGATCCGCAGTGGCGAGATGCATCCGGCGCGGATCCCGGTGCAGTACTGGCAGCATCGAATCCGGATGGCCAAGGCCATGGGAATGAACACCATCTCGTTGTACCTGATGTGGAACTACCTCGAGGAGCGGCCCGGGGTCTTCGACTTCCACACGGACCGCCGGAACTTCGAGGCGTTCATCCGGCTGTGTCAGGCCGAGGGCATGTGGGTGCTGCTCCGGCCCGGTCCGTACGTGTGCGGTGAGTGGGATCTGGGCGGCCTTCCGTCGTACCTGCTACGGGATCCGGACATCGAGCTCCGGGTCAAGACCGCCGACGATCCGCGCTTCATGGCGGCGGCGAGCCGCTACATCGCCCGGCTGGCTCCGCGGATCAGGCGGCTGATGGTGGCCAACGGGGGGCCGATCCTGATGATTCAGGTCGAAAACGAGTACTACTTCGACAACGAGTACCTCCAAGAAATCCGGCAGTTGTGGCTCGACAACGGGGTCAACGGTCCCTTCTATCTCGAAGGGGTCGAGTGGGCGCTGGAATCGGACAACGGGTACCACACGGACCTGCCAGGCGCCGCTGTGGCTCTCAGCGGCGGTGACGCATCGCAGATCGCGGCCGCCCGGCGTGCGTACCCGGCCGTCCCGGCGATGGCGGGAGAGGTGTATCCGGGGGCGATGTCCCACTGGGGCGACGGCGGATTCCCGGGCGGGGACATCTCCGGAAGTCTGCAGGATTTCATGGATGGCGGGCTGTCATTCAATCTGTACATGATCCACGGCGGGACCAGTTTCGGCTTCTTCGCCGGCGCAAACGAGCCCGACGCGTATCAGCCGCAGATCACGAGCTATGACTTCGGTGCACCGATATCCGAGCAGGGCGTGGCCACGGCACAGTACGCCAAGTACCGCAGCCTGATCGGCGGCTATCTGAAGGCTCCCCTCCCAGATATTCCCGCGCCGATCCCCACGGTCAGCGAGATGTCGTTCACCCCTGCACCGTACGCGTCGCTGTGGGAGAATCTCCCTCCTGCTCTTCCTGCGAAACTGACGGTCGATCCGCAGCCGTTCGAAATGTACGGCCAGAACTCCGGCTTCATCATGTACCGAAAGAAGCTCGCGGGCTATTCCGGGGGGACGCTCGACATCCAGAAGGTGCACGACTACGCCACCGTGTTCCTTGCCGACAACTACGTCGGCGGCATGTCCCGGCCGGTGCTACCGGATGCGCTCGCGAGCGAGTTGCACATGACCAACAACAACGACCCTCTTCCGCTGCCCTCGTCCGCCCAGGTCGGCGACGATCCGGTTCTCGACATCCTCGTCGAGGGAATGGGACGGGTCAATGTCAACCCCGGAATGATCGACCGAAAGGGAATCACGGAGTCGGTCGCCATCCGTGACGCCGGCGCCCTGACCGGCGAGTTGGCCGATTGGGAGGTTTTCCTGCTGCCCATGGACGGTCGCTTCGTCCACGGTCTGAAGCCTCGTCTGCGTCAGCCGGATCGACCTGGGATCTTCTTCCGGGCGATGGTCGAGCTGAATTCGGTGGGCGACACCTACCTCGACCTTTCACAGTGGACGAAAGGCGTGGTCTGGGTCAACGGCAACAACCTCGGCCGGTATTGGAGGGTCGGCCCGCAACAGCGCCTTTACTGCCCGGCTCCCTGGCTCAAGCAGGGACACAACGAGATCGTCATTCTCGATCTGCATCAGACCCGGCCCGCACCGGTCTCCCTCGAAAGAAGCCTGCACTGACCACCGGCGTTCGGCTGCTCGGCGAGAGCCGGCAGCGCCTGCGGCACACAGTTCACCTCAATTCCGCGATCGAGGAGTCAACTGATGGCACAACGCAGTTCCCCACGACGGCGTGTCCTCCTGGCCGTGCTGTCGTCGCTGGTCTGTGTGAGCAGTCTGGCCGGTTTCTCGCGACCGGCGGCGGCAATGGACACCGAGCCGATCTACCTGGACACCCACTACTCCTTCCAGGAGCGCGCCGCGGACCTGGTCTCGCGGATGACGCTCGACGAGAAGGTCCAGCAGCTGAACTCCGACGGCATCGGCGGCATCCCCCGGCTGGGAGTGCAGGACTACTCCTACGGCAGTGAAGGCCAGCACGGCGTCAACGACCTCGGGAACGACACCAACCCGGGCCCGACCGACGGCGGCGCCCACAAGCCGGTGCACGCCACCAGCTTCCCCAGCAACTTCGCCGCCACGATGAGCTGGGACAAGAGCCTGATGTACCAGGAGACCACGGCGATCTCGGACGAGGCACGCGGCTTCCTGGACAAGTCGCTGTGGGGCGTCGCGCAGAACGACCTGGGACTGTCGGCGGCGAACTACGGCGCGCTGTCCTACTGGGCGCCCAACGTCAACATGGACCGCGACCCGCGATGGGGCCGCACCAACGAGGCGTTCGGCGAGGACCCGTACCTGGTCTCGCAGATGGCCGGCGCCTACGTCGACGGCGACCAGGGCCAGAGCCCGGACGGCAAGCCGACCAGCAAGTATCTGAAGGTCGCCGCGACAGCCAAGCACTACTCCCTCTACAACGTGGAGGACAACCGGTTCGCCAGCAACTCGGTCGCCGGCGACGCGGACATCCACGACTACTACACCGCACCGTTCAAGAGCCTGATCGAGAAGTCGCACGTCGCCGGGCTGATGACCGCGTACGACGAGGTCAACGGCACCCCGACGGTCGCGAACACGTACCTGGACAACCAGATCGCGCAGCGCAGCTACGGTTTCGACGGGTACACCACCTCCGACTGCGGAGGCGTGGAGACGGTGTACGGGAACGGGGGGTCCGGCGCCAACTGGGCTCCGCCCGGATGGACCACCGACAAGCAGGGCCGCAGCGGCACCTGGACCAACACCGCCACCGGGCAGAAGATCCCCGCCATGGCGGGTGGGCAGGCGTGGGCGCTGCGGGCCGGCACCAACTCCAACTGCGGTGGCCCCGAGGCGACCACGCAGAACATCGGAGAGGCGATCAAGGACGGTGTGCTCAGCGAGGGGGTGATCGACAACGCGCTGGTGCACATGTTCACCGTCCGCATGGAGACCGGTGAGTTCGACCCGCCGAGCCAGAACCCGTACACGAAGATCACCAAGGACGTGATCCAGTCTCCGGCGCACCAGGCGCTGGCGCGGAAGGTCGCGGACAACTCGCTGGTGCTGCTGAAGAACGACAAGGTGGCCGGGACGAACCAGTCGCTGCTTCCGGCGGACCCGGCCAAGCTCAACAAGGTCGTCATCGTCGGGAACCTGGCCGACCAGGTCACCCTCGGCGGCTACTCCAGCTCCCCCAAGTTGCAGGTCAGCGCCGTGCAGGGCATCACCGACCAGGTCAAGGCCGCCAACCCGGGCGCCGACGTGGTCTTCGACGCCGCCAACACGTCCTCCACCGCGAACTCCGGCACGTCGGCGGTGCTGTCCGCGCAGACCACCGCGGACATCAAGAGCGCCGACCTGGTCGTGGTGTTCGTCGGCACCACCACGAACAACACCAACGAGGGCCTCGATCGCGGCAACCTGAACATGCCCGGCAACTACGGCTCGCTGATCGACCAGGTCACCGCGATAGGCAACCCCCGTACCGCGCTGGCGATCCAGTCGGACGGTCCGGTCAAGATCGACGACGTCCAGGGCAGGTTCCCGGCCGTGGTCTTCAGCTCGTACAACGGCGAGAGCCAGGGCACGGCGCTGGCGGATGTGCTGTTCGGCAAGCAGAACCCCAGCGGGCACCTGGACTTCACCTGGTACAAGGACGCCTCGCAACTGCCGGCGATGGCCAACTACGGTCTGACACCGGGCGCCACCGGCGGACTGGGCCGCACCTACCAGTACTTCACCGGGACGCCGACATACCCGTTCGGCTACGGGCTGAGCTACAGCACGTTCGCCTACTCCCCCATCAAGGCCGACAGGTCCTCGGTGTCGGCCGACGGCACGGTGAAGGTCGGCTTCGACGTGAAGAACACCGGCAGCGTGCCGGGGGCGACGGTCGCCCAGCTGTACGCCTCGACGCCGTTCAGCGTGCCGGGTGTGGAACTGCCCAAGGAGCGGCTCGCCGGCTTCGAGAAGACCCAGGTGCTCAAGCCCGGCGCCAGCCAGCACATCGAGCTTCGGGTCAACATCTCCGACCTGGCGCTGTGGGACAGCAAGGCGGCGAAGAACGTCGTCCACGACGGACCGTACCGGTTCCAGGTCGGCCCGGACGCCGCCGACGTCGCCGGTGCCGCCACGGTGGATGTGCACGGTAGCTGGACCCCGAAGGTGCAGACCGTCACGGTGCAGCCGGAGAACGTGGAGTACACGGCGGGCCAGACCCTCGACCTCACCGGCAGGAACCGCTGGATCAAGGACGACACCACGCCCGCCGACGAACCGGACCGCAACATGAGCGTCCAGGCCGACCACGTCGTGGAGGCGGTCGACAACGACGGCTCCTTCGTCGACCTGACCAAGGCCCACGTCCACTACACCAGCAGCGACCCCACCGTCGCCACGGTCAACAGCAAGGGCCTCGTCACCGCCGTCAACAACGGCGTCGCCACGATCAAGGCGACCGTCAACGGCGTCACCGGTTCCGTGGCCATCACCGTGCACCACAAGCTCGCCGTCACCGCGCCGCAGATCGCGAAGGCCGGCTCCACCACGACGGTGACCACGACGTACACCAACTCCGGCTCCCACACGCTGCGGAACGCCTCCGTAGCCCTGACGCCCGCGAGCGGCCTCGCCGTACAGGCGACCACGCCGACCACCTTCTCCCGCATCACCCCCGGGCAGTCCGTCACGTCCACCTGGCAGGTCACCGCAGCCGCGGACGCCGAGCCCGGCGGCTACCCGCTGTCGGCGCGGGCCAGCTATGCCGGTGCGCGGAGCGACGACGAAGCGGTCGGCCAGGTCGTGGTGGCCTATCCGGCGCTCAGTGCCACGTTCGACAACGTGGCTGTCAGCGACGACAACAACACCGCCGAGGGCGACTTCGACGGCGGCGGCCGGAGCTTCTCGGCACAGACCCTCGCCGCGGCCGGTCTCACCCCCGGGGCCCAGGTCACCCACGACGGCGTGACCTTCACCTGGCCGGACGCCGCACCCGGCACTCCCGACAACACCAGCGCCGACGGCCAGTCCTTCCCGCTCACCGGAACGGGCAGCAAGATCGGCTTCCTGGCCACCGGAGCGGGTGACACCTCCGGCACCGGCACCATCACCTACACCGACGGCAGCACCCAGACCTACTCCCTCGCCATCAACGACTGGACCAACAACAACGCCCCCGCACCCGGCAGCGACATCCTCGCCACCCTCCCGCACCGCAACGCCAGCGGCGGCGGCAGCACCGACATCCCGGTCCACGTCTACGGCGCGACCGTCGCCCTCCAGACAGGCAGGACCGTCGCCTACCTGACCCTCCCCGACGCGCCGAGCATGCACGTCTTCGCCACCGCGATCGGCTGACCCGCAACAGGCAGCCGGCCTCGGGTGTCCCCTTCGCATCGGCGAGTTCGCAGCACGGTGCGAAGGGTCTCGGCCGGCTGACGCATCCCGCTGTCCGCATCCCGCTGTCCGCAGTGCCCTGGAGCCGATCCACTGCGGTTCGGGGCGTAGACCGACCGCTCTTAGGCCGCGAAGGAGGGGACGAACGGCGCCGACGGCGCCCGGTCCCGTCATCAATCCTATGGTCAGAAAGTCGCCTGATGAGATTACGCAGTTCCTCGCGACGGCGCGTCGTCCTCGCCGCGCTTGCTTCGCTCGCCTGGCGTACACGGCGGGCGACACCCTCGACCTCACCGGCAGGAACCGCTGGATCAAGGACGACACCACCCCGGCCGACGAACCGGACCGCAACATGAGCGTCCAGGCCGACCACGTCGTCGAGGCGGTCGACAACGACGGCTCCTTCGTCGACCTGACCAAGGCCCACGTCCGCTACACCAGCAGCGACCCCACCGTCGCCACGGTCAACGACAAGGGCCTCGTCACCGCGGTCAGCGACGGCGTGGCCACGATCAAGGCGACCGTCAACGGCGTCACCGGTTCCGTGGCCATCACCGTGCACCGCTGACGAACCGTCAGCACGACGCGCCGCGGACAGCGCGGGCCGGTTCCACCACGACGGTGACCACGACGCACACCGACACCGGCTCCCGCGCCGTCCGAAACGCCTCCGTAGCCCTGCCGCGTGCAAGCGGCCTCATGGTCGGGCGACCGCGTCGCCCCCGGCCAGTCCGTCACTTCCACCCGGCAGATCACCGCACCCGCACTCATCCGCCCAGCAGAGGAGACCTCATGAGAAAGCGACGAAGCACGATTTCGAGAGCAGCGACGCCGGTGCTGGTACTCGCCATGGCGGCGACCTTCGCGCCCGCCGCACACGCCGCGTCCAGCGCGAGCCGGTTCACCATTCAGGCCGGATCGCTGCGCATCGGCCTGGACGCCACGGGCACGGTCACGAGCCTGCTCGACCCGGCACATGACCGGAACTACGCCGACACCCAGCACAAGACCCCGCTGATCAGGCTCGTCGTCGACGGCGCCGAGCAGAAGCCCACCGCCCTGTCGTACAACGCGGCGAAGTCGACCTACACCTTCACCTTCGGCGGGAAGAACATCAGGGTCGGCGTCAAGGTCGCCGCCGGCGCCGGCTATTCGACGTTCGAGGTGACCAGCCTCGACGCCCCCTCCGGGGTGGACGTGGAAACCCTGCTGTGGGGCCCGATCACCACCAGCATCACGCAGACCGTCGGCGAGACCGTCGGTGTGGTGCACGACAACGACTTCGCGATCGGCATCCACGGGCTCAACGACAAGACGCCCGCCGGCTGGCCCGACGAGTTCAAGAGCATGAGCTACACCGAGGGAACCCAGGAACCGCTCTTCAACTGGCCCTACGGCTGGTTCGCCGCACACCAGACGACCTGGGGCAGCATCCTTCAGGCGTACACGTACGACTACACCAAGACCCGCCACCGGTACGTGGGTTGGGACGACGAGCACGAGTCGAACGAGCCCATCCCTCCGTTGAGCGGCGGCGACGCGCAGATCAAGGGCTCGAAGATCGCCCTGTTCGGCACCGCGCCCGGCGACGTCCTCAACACCCTCTCGCACATCGAGACCGGACAGGCACTGCCGCACACGAAGGTCGACGGCCAGTGGGAGAAGACCTCGCAGGGCGCATCGCAGTCCTTCCTGGTGCTCAGCGACCTCGACACCGCCGATGTCACGGACGCCAGCAAGTACGCCAACAAGGCCGGGATCCGCTACCTCTACTCGCTGCCGGGCGCGGACGGGCCATGGCAGTCCGCGGGGCACTACCAGTTCGACTCCGCCTTCGGCGGCTCGGACGCCGGAGCCACCGGGCTGGTCGACACCGCCGCCGGCTACGGGCTCAAGGTCGGGGTCCACACGCTGTCGAACCTGATCGACACCAACGACCCCTACGTCACCCCCGCGCCCAGCGACGGGCTCGCCACCATGGGATCCGTCAAACTCACCCGTCCCCTGGCCGCGGACGCCAAGACCGCCTACGTCGACGGCGACGCCATCTTCACCGGCGGCAACGAGAACATCCTGCGCGTCGGCAACGAACTCCTCAACTACGGCGCCGTGACCAAGGTCCCCGGCTCCGCCACCGAATACCAGGTCACTCTCAACTCCCGCGCCATGTGGGGAACCACCGCGGCCGCCGAACCGGCCGGTAGCGACCTGACCCGCATCCAGCGCTACGCCTACGGCCAGTTCGTCGGCGGCATGCCGATCATCCCCGAAATCGCCGGCCGCCTCGCCCAGATCTCGAACACCACGGGTGTCAAGGCCATGTCCTACGACGGTCTGGAGACCGCCTCGCTGGCGGGTTACGGGCTGTTCGGCACCACCAGGCTGGTCAACGGCACGTACCGCAAGCTCGACAGCAGCGACGACTTCATCTCCGAGGCCAGCAACCTGCTGCCCGGCACGTGGGACGCGACCACCCGGGTGGGTTGGGGCGCGGAGAACGGTGATCTGGGCGGCACCGGCTGGCCACCCACCGCGATGCAGTTCCAGCCGTACTACGACCGGAACTACATGCCCCACATGATGGGCTGGCGCGGCTACGGACCCGGCGATTCCGTGCTGTCCCAGGAGTGGGAGCTGTCGAAGATGGCGGCCTTCAACGCCGGTGCCGGCATGCAGACCAGTGTCTCGGCGCTCAAGGCGAGCGGCAACACCGACCAGGTCCTGGGCGCCTGGAAGGAGTGGGAGGCCGCCCGCAACGCGCACGCCTTCACCGACCAGCAGATGACGGCCATGCAGGACATGAGTTCCTACTGGCACCTGGAGACCGTGCAACCGGGCAAGGAGTGGAATCTCTACAACGTCGAGTACCCCGCCGACGCCCTCACCGCGCCGAGCGACGGCACCACCAGCACATGGAAGTACACCAACACCCATGACGCGCAGCCCCTGCAGTTCCAACTCCAGGCATCCGGCGGCAGCGTCACCAACCCGTCCATCACCCTGAACGGCAAGACCGTCACCTTCCCCACCACCGTCCCCTCCGACGGATACCTCGTCGCCGACGGCACCACCACCGCCAAGGTCTACGACAAAACCTGGCACCAACTCGGCACCGTCACCGCCCAGGGCACCGCCACCTACACCACCGGCGACCAGAACATCAGCTACACCGCAACCGGCACCAACGGCTCCACCGCCAACATCCGCTTCCTCACCTACAGCGCACCCCAGCACGTCAAGGCCCCCGTGACGATGGACGCCCCGACCACCGTCCAGCGCGGCGGCACCGCCACGGTCACCTCGACCTACACCAACACCGGCACGACCACCCTCCACCACACCTCGCTGTCCCTCGTCGCACCCAAGGGCTGGACCGCCAAGCCCACCACCGGCGCCGGCACCCGCAGCCTCGCCCCCGGCAAGACCCTCACCACCACCTGGCACCTCACACCCCCCACCGACGTCAAACCCGGCACCAACTCCCTGGTGACACAGGCGACCTACGACGGCGCCAGGACCAGCACCGAAACCACCACACAGATCGCGGTACCCGACCCCGTCGCCATCACCACGCCCACGCTCGTCAAATCCGGCACCACCGCCACCGTGACCACCACCTACACCAACGGCAGCAGCCATGACCTGCCCGACGCCACCGTCGCGCTGACCGCACCCGCCGGCTGGACCGCCAAAGCGACCACCCCGGCGACCTTCCCGTCCCTCAAGGCCGGGCAGACCGCCACGACCACCTGGCAGGTCACCCCGCCCGCCGACGCCAAGCCGGGCGCCAACACCCTGACGGCGAGGGCCACTTACCGCGGCGCACCCGTCACCGACGAAGCCACCGGACAGATCGCCGTGCCCTACAACTCCGTCCAGGCCGCGTTCGACAACGCCGGCATCAGCGACGACAGTAACCCCGCCGCGGGCGACCTGGACGGCGGCGGCCGGAGCCTGTCGGCGCAGACCCTCACCGCCGCCGGGCTCACCCCCGGAGCCCAGATCACCCACGACGGGCTGACCTTCACCTGGCCCGACACCACACCGGGCACCCCCGACAACATCAACGCCGGCGGCCAGACCGTCGCGCTCACCGGAACCGGCGCCAAGCTCGGCTTCCTGGCCACCGGCACCGGCGATGTCTCGGGCACCGGCACCGTCACCTACACCGACGGCACCACCCAGTCCTACGCCCTCACCGTCAACGACTGGACCCGCACCAGTCCCGCGACCGGCAGCGACATCCTCGCCACCCTCCCCCGGCGCAACGCCGGCCGGGGCGGCAGCACCGACATCCCCGTCAACATCTACGGCACCTCCGTCACCCTCCAGGCAGGCAAGACCATCGCCTACCTGACCCTCCCCGACAGCTCGGGCCTGCACATCTTCGCCACCACGGTCGGCTGACCCGCCGGACGGTCGGCGCCGGCCACGGCGCCGACCGTCCCTCCTCATCGAACACACCGTGTCCCACGGGCACTTCGAGAAGTCGACGAACGAAACGGAGCAGGGATGGCTGATGGACTCACCCAGGCGGTCGAGGCGCCGCCCGCTGTCCGGGAAGGCCGCCGGACGCGGTCGGGCTCTCCGGCACGATGGATGTTCCTGTTGCGCCGGCTGGGGTTCTACCTCGTGACGGCGTGGGCCGCCATCACCTTGAACTTCCTGATTCCGCGGTTCATGCCGGGCGACCCCGCGGCGACACTGCTGAGGAATCTCCAGCAGACCACGGGCGTGACGCCCAACGCCGCGAGCGTCAAAGCGGTGCGGCTCTTCTACGGTGACCCCACCCACGACCTCTTCCACCAGTACCTCGGCTACTGGAACAGTCTCGCCCACCTGGACTTCGGGCTGTCGACGAGTCACTACCCGACCCCGGTGTCGAGCCTGGTGGCCTCGGCGCTGCCGTGGACCGTGCTGCTGGCCGGCAGCACGACCGTGCTCGGGTGGCTGCTCGGCACGCTCGCGGGCGCCTACACGGGCTGGCGGCCGGGCGGGCGCTTCGACTCGCTCTTCACCCCCGTCACCACCTTCCTGTACTCCCTTCCGCCCTTCTGGCTCGCCCTGCTGGTGGTGTACGTCTTCGGGTTCTCCCTGGGCTGGTTCCCGATCTCCGGTGGCTACGACCCGAACGTCCCCTTCCAGCTCAACAACTTCTGGTTCCTGCTCAGCGTGCTCCGCTACGGCGCCCTGCCGGCGTTCACCCTGATCTTCATCGGCGTCAACGGATGGTCGTTCTCCATGCGCAATGTCATGGTCACCACGGTCAGTGAGGACTACGTCCTGCTCGCCCGGGCCAAGGGCCTCAGCCGGCGCCGGGTGATGCTGCGCTATGCCGCGCGCAACGCCCTGCTGCCCAATGTCAGCGGGCTGGCCCTGGCGTTGGGTTCGATCTTCGGCGGAGTCGTCTTCGCCGAGATCGTCTTCACCTATCCCGGCCTCGGCTACCTGCTCTTCCAGGGCGTCACCAGCCACGACTACCCGCTCATGCAGACGATCTTCCTGATGATCACGCTCGGCGTGCTGGTGGCGAACCTCATCGCCGACTCCGTCTACGTCCTGCTGGACCCGAGGACGAGGGAGGAACGGTGAGGGAGTTCCTGGCAAGCGGCAAGGTCCGCACCGGGCTGGTCGTCATCGGCCTCTTCGTCCTGCTCGCCCTCGTCGGGCCGTGGCTGGTCGGCAGCGTGTTCCACACCGATCCGCACCGTATCGACTACTCGGCGCTGGGCTCCGCGCCCTCCGGCAGCCATCTCCTCGGCACCACCACGTCGGGTCAGGACGTGCTGGCCCAGCTGATCACCGGCTGCCGCGGTTCGGTCGTGGTGGGCCTGGTCTCCGGGCTGCTGGCCACGGCCCTGGCGATGGCGATCGGGGTCACCGGCGGGTTCCTGGGCGGCAGGACCGACCAGGTCCTCACCTCCTTCACCAATGTGTTCGCCACACTGCCGAGCTTTCCGTTGATGCTCATCGTGGCCGGCTACCTCAGCAAGGTCAGCTCCCTCACGATCGCCCTGCTGATCGCGGTCTTCGAGTGGCCGGTCTCCGCCCGCTACCTGCGTTCCCAGACCCTGTCGCTCCGCAACCGCGACTTCGCCGTCGCCCTGCGCATGATCGGCGAGAGCCGCCGCCGGATGATCTTCGTGGAGATCATGCCGCACCTGACCGGAATCCTGTCCTCGCTGTTCCTGCGTGCGGTGGTGGTCGGGGTGTTCTCGGAAGCGGGCCTGCGCTTCCTGGGCATCGGCGGAGGCGACACCATCACCTGGGGAACCATGATCGCCCTGGCCCAGCAGCAGGAAGGCGTGTTGCGGGGCATGTGGTGGTGGTTCGCACCGCCCGGCCTGTGCATCGCGCTCATCGGCACCGCCACCGCCCTGGTGAACTTCGGCGTGGACGAGGTCGGCAACCCCACCCTCAAGTACAGCAACCGCGCCGCACGGCGCCGAGCTGCGGCGTATCTGGCGTCGCGGCGCGCCGGCCGTACGGTCCGGGAGGCCGCGTGAACACCTCGCAGACACCACAGTCCTCGCCGAACCCGGGAACCCGGGCCGGCGCGGTGCCCGGCCCTGGTCCGACGGGCACCGACCTCCTCATGGAGGTGTCGGCCCTGACGGTCGAGTACCTCACCGACAAGGGCCCCGTACCCGCGTGCCAGGACGTGTCGTTCACGCTGCGGCGCGGCGAGATCCTCGGTATCGCCGGGGAGTCCGGTTCGGGCAAGAGCACCCTGGTCACGGCCCTCACCCGCCTGCAACGCCCGCCGGCGCTCACCACGGGCGGACAGATCCGCTACCACCCCGCGCACCGGGAACCGGTGGACCTGGTCACGCTGGACGAACGCAGCCTGCGGCGACTGCGCTGGACGGAGCTGGCGATCGTCCTGCAGAGCGCGATGGCCGCGTTCAACCCGGTCATGCGCCTGGGCGCGCAGTTCGCCGACGTCATCGCCGAGCACCACAAGGGCATCAGTCGAGCGGAGACCGACGAACGCACCGCCCGGCTGCTGCGCATGGTCGGCATCGCACCCGACCGCGCCCGCTCCTACCCCCATGAACTGTCCGGCGGGATGCGGCAGCGCGCCCTGATCGCCCTCGCCCTGGCCTGCGATCCGGAACTCGTGGTGATGGACGAGCCGACCACGGCCGTGGACGTGGTGATGCAGCGGCAGATCCTGATCCAGATCCTGCGCCTGCAACGCGAGTTGGGCTTCTCCGTGATCTTCGTGACGCACGATCTGTCCCTGCTCATCGAACTCGCGGACCGCATCGCCATCATGTACGGCGGGCGCGTCGTGGAGACCGGGCCCGCACGGCAGCTCTACACCGACCCGAAACACCCCTACACGCGCGGGCTGCGCGACGCCTTCCCGCCGCTGCACGCCCCCGTGTCACGGCTTTCCAGCATCCCCGGCAGCCCACCCGACCTGCGCAACCCGCCGCCCGGGTGCGCCTTCGCCCCCCGGTGCGCCCATCGCATGGACACCTGCACGCAGGTTCTCCCCGAACTGCGGGCCGTCCCCTCGGACACCGGCGACCGGCAGGTGGCCTGCGTGCTGTACCGGCACCCCGACGGACAGGTGACGACTCCATGACCTCCACGACGCCCGACGCCGGCTCCCGCCACGACGACGCCGCCACCGTGCTGGAAGCGGTCGACGTCACCAAGCACTTCACCGTGCGGGACGCCCTCGGCCGCAAGTCCACCGTGCACGCCGTCGAGCACGCGAGCGTCACCCTGCGTCGAGGGCGGGTCGTGGCCCTGGTGGGCGAGAGCGGAAGCGGCAAGACCACGCTGGCCAGGCTGCTGGCCCAGTTCCATCCCGTCACCTCCGGGGAGATCCGGCTGAGCGGGCGGCCGGCGCCCAAGGCCGGGCGCGGCTACTTCCGCCAGGTCCAGCTGATCTTCCAGGACCCCTTCTCGTCGCTGAACAGGCTGCACCGGGTGCGGCACATCCTGGGGCGCGCCCTGCAGATCCACGGGCACGCCCGCACCCGCAGCGAAGTCGAGGAGCAGGTACTGGAGTTGCTGCGGAAGGTCAATCTGACCCCCGCCGAGGAGTTCATCGACAAGCGCCCGCACGAGATGTCCGGCGGGCAACTCCAGCGGATCTCCATCGCCAGAGCGTTGGCCGTGCGGCCGAGCGTCCTGCTCGGCGACGAGCCGATCAGCATGCTGGACGTCTCCATCCGGCTGGACGTGCTCAACCTGCTGGCGAAGCTGCGTGACGAGGACGGTCTCGCGCTGCTCTACATCACCCACGACATCGCCAGCGCCCGCTACCTGTGCGACGAGGTCCGGGTGATGTACGCGGGGCAGATGGTCGAGGGCGGGCCCAAGGAAGCGGTGATCCAGTCGCCCAAACACCCCTACACGCGGTTGCTCATCGACTCCTCGCCCGACCCGGACCGGCCGGGTGGCGGGCTGCGGGACCAGCCGGGCACCGCGGACCTGGGGGAACCACCGGACCTGGCCGATCCGCCCGCCGGATGCCGGTTCCATCCCCGCTGCCCGTTCGCGATGGACGACTGCCGGCGCTCGTTCCCGGACCGCACCACGTTCGACGACGGCCAGTGGGCGCACTGCTGGCTCCACCAACACGGCCGTTCGGCCGAACTCGAAGAGCAGCACCTCGGAAAGGACCTCTCATGAAACGCCTGCTGAGTGCGGGGATCGCGGTGGTCGCCACCGCGTCCGTACTGACCGCGTGCAGCACCGCCCACACCACGTCGTCCTCGGCGACGGACACGGTGCGGCTGACCACGGGCCCCTACCAGTCGTTCCAGAAGGGCTGGAATCCGTTCGCCCCCGCGCCCAACGCCGGTGTGGCGTTCTTCTACGAGCCCCTGATCCGGGTGGACCCGCAGCACACGACGCCGCAGAAGTGGCTCGCCGACTCCTGGGCGTTCAGCGACGGCGGGAGGACCCTCACCTTCCATCTGCACAGCGGGGTGAAGTGGTCGGACGGCCGGGCGTTCACCGCGAACGACGTGAAGTTCAGCCTGGAAGTGCCGCTCAAGCACCCCGAGTTGAATGTCACCGGAGCCCAGTACACGTCCGTGGACGCGCCCGACGCGTCGACGGTCGTGGTGCACTACCCCCGGCCCGCCTTCACCGATCTGAGCGCGTTCGGCAGACGCGACGTCTATCCCGAGCACATCTGGGCGACCCGGAACGTGAAGACCTTCACCAACCCGGACCCGGTGGGCACCGGACCGGTTTCGCTCGACTCCTTCAGCCCCCAGCAGATCACGTTGAAGATCCGCGGCGACTACTGGAACGGCGCCTTCCCGCACGTGAAGAAGGTGGCGATCGTCGCGGCCCAGGAGTCCAGCACGAGGAGCCTGCTGCTGAAGAACCAGCTCGACTGGAGCACCATGTCCTGGCAGGGCGCGCAGCAGAACTTCGTGGCGCCGGACGCCGCGCACCACCAGTACCAGGTGTACGCCCTCATCGGCTCGGAAGGCGTGCTGTTCAACACGCAACGTGGCCCCACGGGCGATGTCCACGTGCGGCAGGCCCTCACCAAGGCCCTCAAGGTCGACGACATCCTGAAGGTGATGGGCACCGGGCAGCCGGCCGTCAACCCGTCCGGCCTGAACAACACGCTCGGCCGCACCTGGCTCCCGTCCGATCTCGCCGGCAAGGTCCTGCAACAGGACGTGACCGGTGCCAGGAGTGAACTGGCCGCCGGCGGATGGAGCGTGCGCGGCGGCCGGCTCACCAAGGCCGGCAAGAGCTACCCGCTCACGCTCAACATCTACCAGCCGTACGCGAACTGGGTGGACATGGGCGCGGCGCTCAAGGACCAGTGGAAGAGGGCCCTGGGGCTCGACGTGACCGTGACCAACATGCCCGACGCCACCTTCACGCAGAAGGAACCGGTCGGCGACTTCGACATGGAGACCGCGTTCACCCCGCCGTCCGGCGACGGCAGCATCTACGGCGCCCTGGCGGCGTTCAGCGGCGACAACGCGAAGCCGCTCGGGAAGCCCGCCACGGCCGACTTCGGACGCTTCGACGACCCTGCCTACACGAAGCTGATCCAGCAGATGGCCGCCGTGGACCCCGCCGACACCGCGAAACTGGCGCAGCTCACCGGGCCGGCCCTGAACATCCTCGCCCAGCAGGCGCCGTTCATACCGATCGGTGCCTCGGCATCGTTCGCCGACATCACCACCACCCACTGGACCGGCTGGCCGACCCCGGACAGCGCGCAGTACACCCCGTACACCTCCGCCGGCCCGGACACCACGCTCACGCTGCAACACCTGCGTCCGGCCTCCTGACGGACGCCGCCTTCCGGGATCGGGCGCTACCGGCGCCACCCCGGCGACTCCGGGCGGGCGGCACTCCCCTGCCGCCCGCCCGGCATATCCCCTCCTGCCCGTTCTTCTAGGAGAGCCGTGAACGCCACGCCACCCGCAGCCGCGGAGCTGACCCTCACCGATTCCGGTCTGCTGCGCGCAGCGGCGCCTCATCAGATCGTGTCCGCGGCCATTCACTACTTCCGGGTCCACCCGCAACTGTGGGAGGACCGTCTGCGGCGGCTGCGCGCCATGGGCGTCAACACCGTCGAGACCTATGTCGCCTGGAACTTCCACGAACCCGTCCCGGGGCGCTACGACTTCACCGGGCCGGCCGATGTCGCCGCCTTCATCACCACCGCCGGCCGGCTCGGTCTGGACGTGATCGTCCGACCGGGGCCGTACATCTGCGCGGAGTGGGAGTTCGGCGGTCTGCCCGGTTGGCTCCTGGCGGATCCCGCGCTGCGCCTGCGGCGCGGCGACGCACGCTACCTCAGCGCCGTGGACGCCTGGTTCGACGTGCTGCTGCCCGTCCTCGTCCCGCTGCTGGCCGGCAACGGCGGACCGGTGGTGGCCCTGCAGATCGAGAACGAGTACGGAAGCTACGGCAACGACACCGGCTACCTCGAACACCTGCGGCAGGGGCTGGTCCGCCGAGGCGCCGACTGCCTGCTGTTCACCGCCGACGGCGCCACCGATCACGTCCTGCGCGGCGGCACCGTACCCGGAATCCTGGCCACCGCGACCTTCGGTTCCGACCCCGAGGAATCGCTCGCGGTGCTCCGCCGCCACCAACCGACCGGCCCGCTCATGTGCATGGAGTACTGGAACGGCTGGTTCGACCACTGGGGCGAGAAGCACCACGTCCGCGACCCCGAGGAAGCCGCCGCCGACCTGGACCGCATGCTCGCCCAAGGCGCCTCGGTCAACATCTACATGGGCCACGGCGGCACCAACTTCGGCTGGTGGAACGGCGCCAACCACGACGGGAACACCTACCAACCCACCTGCACCAGCTACGACTACGGGGCCCCGGTCGGTGAGGCGGGCGAGCTGACCGCGAAGTTCCACGCCTTCCGGGACGTCATCGCCCGGTACACCGGCCCCATCGCGCACGAGCCGCCCCCGCCGCCCGACCGGCTCGCCCCACGCTCGCTGAACGTCACGGGCACCACGACACTGCGGGAGTCGCTGGACGTCCTTTCCACCGCCGTTCGCCGCCTGTCGCCCGAGCCCATGGAGGCGTTGGGGCAGAACCTGGGGCTGATCCACTACCGCACGCGGCTGCGCGGGCCGGTGCCCGCCGCGATGTTGCGCGTCGACGGCCTCGCCGACCGCGGGCAGGTCTTCCTCGACGGCACCCCCATCGGCGTCCTCGACCGCGACCACCCGCTCGCCGAACTGCCGGTCGACGTGCCGGCGGACGGCGCCGAACTGGAGATACTGGTGGAGAACATGGGCCGGATCAACTACGGCCCCCTGCTCGGCGACCGCAAAGGTATCACCGGCGGAGTACGCGTCGACACCCAGTTCCAGTTCGACTGGGACATCCGGCCGCTCCCCCTCTGCGACCTGACCGGGCTCCGGTTCAGCCCGCAACCCGCGGACCGGCACCCGGCCTTCCATCGCCTCGACGTCGAACTCGACGCCCCTGCCGACGCCTTCATCGCCCTGCCCGGCTGGACCAAGGGCATGGTGTGGGTCAACGGCTTCGCCCTGGGCCGCTACTGGAGCCGCGGCCCAGGGCGCACCCTTTACGCGCCGGCCCCCGTCTGGACGGCCGGCCGCAACGAGATCGTGGTCCTGGAGCTCCACCGGGCAGGGCCGACGGTCGCCATCCGCGACGCCCCGGATCTGGGATGACCCGCGGCCCGGCACCGTAGGTGGTGTCGGTTTCTGTCCACTGGATGGGCGTTCCTGAGCGTTCGCCGCCGGGCGTTCCTGGCGCCGTCCGACGCCTCGTTGTCATGCGTCGGCGTGGCACGCCAGTCCGCACAGCGGAAGTTACCGGCGTGAAACCTTGACGCAGTGCGGGAACCTGCCTAGCCTCTGGCCGCTGAGCGAATCTGATCGGTTGAGTTCGATTCGGTTGGATTTCTTGGTCGCCCCTTTCCCGCTTCGTTCCACCGAGTCGGCCGTCACTCCACTTGACGAGGACATGGTCCTCGAGGAGGCAGTCACATGTACACGCACTGGGAACGACGATGGACAGGCGGTGAGAGCCGCTTCGTGGCGCTTGCCGCGGTCCTGGCGGTGATCATCGCTTCGGTGGCGGTCCTGCTGGCCCCGGCCCGAGCCGGTGCGGCCACGGCCACGTCGATCACCGTGAACGGAAGCTCGCCCGGCCGGACCTTCGACGGCATCGGCACTGTCAGCGGTGGCGGTGCGAACTCCCGCGCGCTGATCGACTATCCGGAGCCGCAGCGCAGCCAGATCCTGGACTACCTGTTCAAGCCGAACTACGGCGCGAGCATGCAGATCCTGAAGGTGGAGATCGGTGGCGACGCCAACTCGACCGACGGGCCCGAGCCCAGCATCGAGCGCACCAAGGGCCACGTGAACTGCGACGCCGGCTACGAGTGGTGGATCATGGAACAGGCCGCCGCCCGCAACCCGCACATCAGGTTCGTCGGCCTGGAGTGGGCCGCACCGGGCTGGATCGGGGTCGACGATCCCGACAACCCCTCGCCCGGGCAGCCCTACATGTGGTCCCAGGACGACATGGACTACCTCACCACATGGCTGGGCTGCGCGAAGTCCCACCATCTGAACGTCGGTTACCTCGGCGGCTGGAACGAGAACACTCCCGACAAGACGTACTTCGAGGCCCTGCGCGCTCACCTCGACCGCACCGGCAACTCGGCCGTTGCTCTGGTGGCACCGGACGAGGACAACACCGGCGGGAACTGGTCGATCGCCGACGACCTCGCGGGCGACAGCGCGTTCGACAACGCGGTCGGCGTCGTCGGCCTGCACGGCGTGTGCTGGCACTCGAGCCCCTCGTACACCGGCTGCCCCGGCAGCGCCGTCGCGGAGGGGCTCGACAAGCCGCTGTGGGTCTCCGAGGACGACAACGACAGCGACGGTGCGAACCCGCAGGCGCTGGCCCGCAACCTCAACCGCGAATACATCGACGCCAAGGTCACCGCGGACATCAAGTGGCCGCTGGTCGGCTCCTGGCCGTCCAACGAGCCGTTCTACGGCGCCGCGCCGCTGATGGCCGACCAGCCCTGGTCCGGGTCCTACACGGTCGGCCGTGACATCTGGGTCATGGCGCACACCACGCAGTTCGCCCAACCGGGCTGGAAGTACCTGGACGGCGCCAGCGGATACCTGGCCGGCACCGGCAGCGGTGGCGACCCGCACAGCGGCAGCTACGTGACGCTGAAGTCCGGGCGGGACTACAGCACGGTCATCGAGACCACCGACGCCCAGGCCGCCCAGACCGTCGACCTCACCGTGCAGGGCGGCCTGTCCACCAAGGCCGTGCACGTCTGGCACAGCAACGTCGCCTCCACCGATCCCGCCCAGTGGTTCAACCAGGAAGCGGACATCACCCCCCACAACGGCAGCTACTCGCTCACCCTGCAGCCCGGCTCCGTCTACACCCTCACCACCACCAGCCATCAGGCCAAGGGCAGTGCCGTCCCGCCGCCCTCGCAGACCCAACCGCTGCCGTACCGCAACGACTTCTCCACCTACCCGGCCGGCACCTCGCCCCGGTACTTCCACGACTGGGCCGGCGCGTTCGAGGCCGCGACCTGCCCCAGCGGCTCCGGAACGACGGGGTGCCTGCGCCAGGTCATCACCCATGCCCCGCTCCCGTGGCACCCGGACATGAACTACACCCCCACCACCTTCCTCGGCGACCCCGCGTGGAAGGACTACCAGGCCGGCGCCGACGTCAGGTTCGAGCAACCGTCGACCTCGGCGGAACTGCTCGGCCGCGTCGACCACGCCGACCACGACCGCTCCGCGTACCACCTCAAGCTCGCCACCGACGGCTCCTGGAGCCTGTACACCGAGAGCCAGAGCTCGACCGACACCACCCTGGCCGGCGGCACCGTCACCGCGCCCGGCACCGGTAGCTGGCACAACCTGGCACTGAACATGCAGGGCTCGACCATCGAGGCGTACATCGACCACACGCGTGTCGCGTCCGTCACCGACACCAGCCACGCCACCGGGCAGACCGGCTTCGAGGTCGGAAGCTTCGCCAACGTCGACTTCACCCATGTCACCGTCACCGCTCCCGCCGGCACCGCGCAGGCCACGGCCACCGCCACCAGCCAGCGCGCCGGGAGCGAGGTCCGCAATGCCCTCGACGGCGACCCGGCGACCGTCTGGAGCAGCGAGAAGTCCAGCAGGCCCCAGTCCGTCACCGTCGACCTCGGCGGAGTGAACAAGGTCGGCGCGCTGACCTACGTGCCTCCGCAGGGCCGTGGCGCCAAGGGCACGATCAAGAGCTACACCATCTGCACCAGCACCGATGGCACCGCCTTCCGCAAGGTGGCCACCGGCAAGTGGCGGGCGGGCACCGATCCCCGGACCGTGGTCTTCCCCGCCCAGGCGGCTCGCTACGTCCGCCTCGAAGCCGACTCCACCACCGGTGGCTACGCGTCCGCGGCGGAGATCAGCGTCAACTCCACCGACAGGGGCCCCATCACCAACGGGAACAGCGGGAAGTGCGTGGATGTGTCCGGTGGGTCCACCAGTGACGGAGGATCGATCATCCAGTGGCCCTGCGGTACCAACAAGCCCAACCAGACATGGCAGTTCGTCCGGGCGCCCGCAGCCGACGGCGCGTACCAGTTGGTGTCGGGCAGCAGCGGCAAGTGCCTCGATGTGACCGCGGCGTCCACCAGCGACGCAGCACCCATCGTCCAGTGGACCTGCGACACCACCAGGCCGAGCCAGCAGTGGAGGTTCGCTCAGGTCCCCGGCAGCGGCGCGTACCAGGTGATCTCGGTCGGCAGCGGCAAGTGCCTCGACGTGGACGGAGCCTCCACGAGCGACGGCGCATCGCTCGTGCAGCTGACCTGCGACGCCACCAGGCCGAGCCAGCAATGGAACTACCCGGTGATCGCCCAGTAGGCAACTCCACCATCACCGATTAGCCGATACGACACCAGGCCCTCGGCCGGCACCAACCGGCGCCGGTCGAGCGGCCCCTTGCACGCGCCCACCCGGCGGGCCGCGTCCACGAACTCTGATCGCTCCCGATGCTGCGGGACCGCAGCGGGAGCGCTTCAGCGCTGTGATCCAACTAGTGGAGGTTTCCATGAGCTTGAGAGGCGTCAGACGCCGGCTCCGGCACCGTTTCCTGGCGACCGGTACGGTCGTCGCCCTGCTGGGCGGCCTGGGGTTGAGTGCGGCCGGCGGTGCGACGGCGGCGCCGCGGCCGGTGGCCGCGCAGTCCGGCCGATCCGGCCAGATCGCGAGTCCGCCGGGCAGCAAACACTCGGTGACGTACGACGGTTACTCGTACCTGATCGACGGCAAGCGCACCTATCTGTGGTCCGGCGAGTTCCACTACTTCCGGCTGCCCAGCCAGGGCGAGTGGCTCGATGTGCTGCAGAAGATGAAGGCGGCCGGCTTCAACGCCGTGTCGGTGTACTTCGACTGGGGCTACCACTCGCCCGCGCCGGGGGTCTACGACTTCACCGGCGTGCGTGACGTGGACAAGCTGCTGGACATGGCGGACCAGTTGGGCATGTACGTGATCGCCCGTCCCGGCCCGTACATCAACGGCGAAGTGGACGGCGGGGGATTCCCCGCCTGGCTGCACAACAAGGTCACCTCCACCCGCACCACCGACCCGACGTGGTTGAAGTACTCCGACCAGTGGCAGACGCAGATCGACCGCATCCTCGCCCGCCACCAGCTCACCAACGGCACCGGCACGGTGATCCAGTACCAGGTCGAGAACGAGTTCTACGACAGCGGTGCGGATGCCCGGGCGTACATGCAGCACCTGGAGGACAAGGCCAGGGCGGACGGCATCAGCGTGCCGCTGGTCGGCAACAACAACGGCACGTTCAACTCCGGCACGGGCGCCCTGGACGTGGACGGAGTCGACTCCTACCCCGGAGGGTTCTGCGCCGACCCGTCGCAGTGCGGTGTCCCGGACATCAGCTACGACCACCCGGCCGGAAAGCCGGTGGTGACCGCGGAGTACCAGGGGGGCTGGTTCGACAACTGGGGCGGGCCCGGCTACGACACCTACGCGAAGCAGTACAACGACCAGTTCGCCGACGTGTACTACAAGCAGAACATCGCCGTCGGCGCCACCATGCAGAACTTCTACATGGCCTACGGCGGCACCAACTGGGGCTGGCTGGGCATGATGAGCCACTACACGTCCTACGACTACGGCGCCGCGATCCGTGAGACGCGCCAACTCGACCCGAAGTACGACCAGGACAAGCTGATCGGCTACTTCACCCAGGCCGTCGCCC
The DNA here is from genome assembly GCF_056859195.1 of Streptomyces sp. NH27. Taxonomy (NCBI): domain Bacteria; kingdom Bacillati; phylum Actinomycetota; class Actinomycetes; order Kitasatosporales; family Streptomycetaceae; genus Streptomyces; species Streptomyces sp. NH27. The sequence continues at coordinate 6,468 of NZ_JACEGK010000002.1, read as the reverse complement.
CGCTCACCAAGACCGACGCGATGCCCGCGGTCCCGACCGACAACACCAAGATCGTGGACACCGCACGGGTCAACCCCGACACCGGTACGCAGTTCCATGTGCTGCGGCACGCCGACTCGAACGCGACCAGCACCGACAGCGCGCACCTGAAGATCGACCTCGGCGCGCAGACCTACTCCGTTCCGCAGCAGCCCGGCACGTCCCTGACCCTCGACGGCCGTGAGTCCTCGATCGTCGTGGCGGACTACGACCTCGGCGCGAAGAACCTGCTGCGCTACTCGACCTCGCAGATCCTGACGAACGCCACCATCGGCGGCCGGGACGTCGCGGTCCTCTACGGCGACCACGGCTCCGACGGCGAAACCGTCCTGCACTACGACAAGAAGCCCACCGTCACCTCCACCGGCGGCACCGTGACGTCCAGTTGGGACGCGACGACCGGCGACCTGCGGCTGAACTACCAGCACACCGGCCTGGCCCAGGTCCAGATCAGCGGCGGCGGTCACCCGCTGCTGCTCCTGCTCGCCGACACCGCGACCGCCAAGACCTTCTGGCGGCAGGACACCGCGGCCGGCCCGGTCCTGGTCCGCGGCACCCACCTGCTGCGCGGCGCGTCCGCCGACCGTACGGCCCTCGCCCTCACCGGCGACATCGGCACCGACGGCTCGGTCCAGGTCTGGTCCGCGGCCAAGTCCCTGACCTGGAACGGGCGATCGGTCCACACCCACGCGACGGAGGACGGCAGCCTCACCGGCACGCTCCCGACCGCGGCGGCGGTCACCGTGCCCGCGCTCACCGGCTGGAAGCACATCCAGGAGTCGCCCGAATCGCAACCCGGCTTCAACGACTCGTCCTGGCAGGTGGCCGACAAGACCACGTCGGACATCACCACTCCGGCCACCCTTCCGGTGCTGTTCGCCGACGACTACGGCTTCCACACCGGGTCCACCTGGTACCGCGGCCGCTTCACCGGCGACGGCAAGACGACCGGCATCACCTTGTCCACCACGAGCGGCGGCGGGGCGGCGGCCTCCTCGGTGTGGCTCAACGGCACCTTCCTGGGCAGTTCCACCGCCGACGGCCAGAAGACGTACACCTTCCCCGCGGGCCTGGTGAAGCCCGGCGGCGACAACGTCGTCTCCGTCCTGACCGTGGACATGGGACACGACGAGAACTGGGGACGGTCCGACGACAGCACGGTCCGCGGTCTGACCAGCGCCGTCCTGGTGGGGAACCCGCTGAGCTCCATCACCTGGCGGCTGCAGGGCAACCGCGGCGGTGAGACCCCGGTCGACACCGTCCGCGGCCCGCTGGCCACCGGCGGCCTGTACGGCGAGCGCGCCGGCTACATGCTGCCCGGCTACCCGACCGGGAACTGGACCCCGACCACCCTGCCCGCCACCGACACCACCCCCGGCGTCTCCTGGTACACCACCGACGTCAACCTGCACCTGCCCAAGGGCCAGGACACCTCGCTCGGGCTCACCCTCACCGACGACCCGTCCCGCAAGTACCGTGCCGAGATCTACGTCAACGGCTGGGACATGGGCAACTACGTCAACTACCTCGGCCCCCAGCACAGCTTCCCCGTCCCCAACGGGGTGCTGAACCCGGACGGCAAGAACACCATCGCCATCGCCGTGTGGAACCTCGACGGAAGCACCGGCGGGCTCGGCAAGGTCGAGCTCACCAACTACGGCAGCTACGCCTCCTCCCTGAACGTCCCGCAGAACAACAGCCCCCGGTACAACGAGAAGCAGTACGCCATGCCTTCCCCGCACCAGCCGTCGGTCGCCCTCCAGGTGCCCGGATCGGTCCAGGGCGGCAAGTCCTTCACCGCGACCACGACGGTCGAGGTGCCCGCCGGCACGCCCGCGGCCTCCCACGTGACCGCCACCCTCGCGGCCCCCGACGGTTGGACCGTCACCCGGCACACCGCGGCGGGCGGCTCCGTACGGGTCCGCGCGGGCACATCGGCCACCTTCACCTGGGACGTCACCCCACCGGCCACCCCCGGCAAGGTGAACCCGCTCACCACCACCGTGCGGTTCGAACAGAGCGGCCACTCCCAGACCGTCACCGACGAGCGGATCATCGGGTCGATACCCGAACCGCCGCACGCCGGCACCAACCAGGTCAGTGATCTGACGTTCCTGTCGGCCACCAACGGCTGGGGCCCGGTCGAACGCGACCAGAGCGTCGGCGGGCAGGCCGCGAACGACGGCACTCCGCTCACGCTGGGCGGCACCGTCTACGCCAAGGGCCTGGGCACCAACTCGCCCAGCGACGTGCAGATCTACCTCGGTGGACAGTGCACCAGGTTCACCGCGACCGTCGGAATCGACAACGGCGACCCGGGCTCGTCCACCTTCTCCGTCATCCTCGACGGCAAGGCCCTCACCACCACCCCCGTCCTCACCGGGCAGTCGACACCGGTCACCATCGACGTCCCCGTCACCGACGGCCAGGTCCTCGACCTGAACGTCGGCGACGGCGGCAACGGCAACGGCAACGACCACGGCGACTGGGCCGACCCCATCCTCACCTGCAGTTAGGGCCCGAGGCGATCGACAACACCGGCCTGCACAACCCCGACGGGTTGTGCAGGCCGGAGAGCCGTTCTGAAGATCCCGCTCCTCGCCGTCGGCCCGGGGGCGTCGGCATTGCCTTTGGTGCGGACGAAGTCGGCGTCGACGGCTGCGAGGGCGGGGTCGCGGCGCACCCGGTCGGCGCCCGCGGCGACGACGCGGGCGCTGATCCGTCAGGCGGGCTGGACGGTGATGGTGCAAAGGCGCTTGGTGGCCCGGGTCAGGGCTACGTACAAGTCCCTTTCCCCACCGGGGCGGGCCGTGCTGATCTCCTCGGGGTTCATGACGACGACACCGTCGAATTCCAGGCCGCGTGCTTCGGATGCCGGCACGACGCGTGCGTGTTGTGCGATGCCTTGGGCCGTCAGTTCGCCCACCCTGGTGTCCGCGCAGATCACTCCCAGCAGTTCGCCCGGGTACGCGGCGCTCTGGGCTCGGAGTTCCTGGGCGACGGCGGTGACCAACCCGTCCGGAGGCGTGGTCACGGTGCGAGGGCTCTCACCGCTTCGCAGTGACCGGGTCGGCTTCTGGTCCGGAGCGATCCGCGCGAGCAGTTCTCGGACGCTCTCCAGAATCTCCTGCGTGGTGCGGTAACTGACGGTCAGGTTGTGCAGTTTGAACCGCGGTCCGACGTGCGGGCTCAGTGCTTCCTTCCAGTCGCGGGCTGTCGCGACCGGGCCGGCCTGGGCGAAGTCGCCCACCAGGGTCATCGCCCTTGCCGGGCAGTGGCGGACGATCATCCGCCACTGCATGGCGGTCAGTTCCTGCGCCTCGTCGACGACGACGTGCCCGTAGGTCCGCTCCGGCGGGCCGTCGACCAGGCTCGCCGCCTCGTCCAGCAACGGCGCATCGGCATCGGTCCACGGGTGTTCCGGGCCGCGCAGCAGAAGTGACCGCTCCTCCGCGGTCGATCGGGGCAGGTGCTCGGCGAGAGCGTCGGCGTCCGTCAGGAGCGCCTTCACGAGGTCACCGGGCATCAGCCGCGGCCACAACACCTCGACCGCTCGGTCGACGCCGGCGTCGTCGAGGAGATCGGCCCGGATGGCGTCCACGTCCAGCTCGTGGACCGGACCCGAGTCGGCCGCACCTTCGACATGGCGCTGGGCGGCTCCGGTGAACCGGTCGAGGTCCATGCCCGTCATCTCGGTGGCGTCGGCGTCGATCTGCTCCAGAAGGTCGCCCATGTCTCGTTGCATCGCGTCGGTGACGGCGTCGACCAGGAGCTCTTTGAACACCTGCCGTGCGGGGTTGTGTCCCGGTGCGGCTGCCACGGCGGTTTCGCGTGCCGTGGCGACTTCCTCGCCGGACAGGTGAACCGGTTCCCGTCCGACCCGCACGGTGAAGTCGCCATGGGGAGCTTGGTGGACGCGCAACAGGCCGGCCAGAGCGTCGGCGAGGTCGGAACTGCCCTTGAGACGCGCCGTATCGAACGGGTCCACCGTGTCCGTGGACACTCCGGCCAGTGCGTGGCAGGTCGCCAGGACGACGTCGTTCTCACCGAGCGAGGGAAGGACCTGGGAGATGTAGTCGAGGAACCGGGCATTCGGGCCGACCACCAGGACACCTTGCTCCGCGGCGCGCGGGAACGCGTACAGGACATACGCCGCCCGGTGCAGGGCGACCACCGTCTTGCCGGTACCGGGCCCGCCCTGCACCACTGTCACCCCGCGGTGCGCGGAGCGGACGATCTCGTCCTGCTCGACCTGCAGCGTCGCGACAGCCGCGTGCATCCTGCCCGTACGCCGTGCCGACAGGGCCTCGGTCAACGGGCCGTCACCCACGACGTCTTCGTCGGTCGGGGCGGTACCGTCGAGCAGTTCGTCGCTCACCGAGATCACCGTGCGCTCCTCAAGGCGCAGGTGCCGGCGGCGGCGCAGATTCATCGGGTGGATCGGCGTCGCCTCGTAGAAGGGCCGCGCCGCGTTCGCGCGCCAGTCCACGAGCAGAGGCAGCTCGTCGTCCTCCTTGTGCAGGCCGATCCGCCCGATGCGCAGAGCCGTGCCATCCGTCCCGTCGATGCGGCCGAAGACCAGCCCTCTTTCGGCGCCCTCCAGCCGGCCGATTTCCCTGGCCAGACGCTCAGCGGCGATCTCTCGCTCGTGGGCCTCACCAGCGCTTTCCGCCGGGGCCTTCAGCACACTCGCCCGGTGTACTCGCGCCTCGGAAAGCCGCTCGGTGAGCAGCTCGTACAAGGTGGACACATAAGCCCGCTCCGATTCAACCGCACACACAGCAGGGTCGTTCACTTGTGACAACAGGGGGGCTCCTTCGATTCGAGCCACATCATACGGTCACAATTCCCCGAAGATAAGTCTTGACTTACTCGGTGGTTCCGTGGCCCTGGTCCTGTTTCGCGGTGGGTTCGTCAGTCATGGCGTCAAGAAGGCTCCGACCTGGGCAAATGAAGGTCTGCCGCGACTCCCCCGAGTATCGAATGAGCGTCTGACGTGGTGCATACGACGATGACCTGGAGCCGTCCGCCGGTCCTGGCGATGCACTTGACGGAAGCGGCAGGACCGAGGGCGTACGGGACCGCATCATGACCTGTCGACCGAATCCATGACGGTTGACCGTATGACGTATCACGCATTCCGCCGTTCCGTTTATTGCCGGTCGCGATCCCGATGCCCGTCTGCCTTATGGGATATCCCGCCCTTGAACAACTGCGATGTTTTTCCGCGCTCGGGAAAAGCGGGGGCGGGGCAGGGCGGCAGCGCCCGGCCCCGCCCCGCCGGAAGGACGTCAGGCGGCCGGGTTCCAGTAGTCACCCGCCATCACGATGGAGACGATCATCTTGATCGTCTCCCCGTAGTAGGCGTCCTCGAAGGGGTTCGTGGCGAGCTGCGCCCAGATCGCGTCGGTCCACGCCTGGTCACCGGAGGCCATCGCCGCGGGGCCGGCCGAGTCCCCGGCCTCCTCCGCCTCGGTGTCGCCCGAGACGTTGCCGTTGGCACAGTTGAGCTTGATGTGCGGCTGCACCTTGGCCGGCTTGCCGCCGGACAAGGACTTCAGGCACGCCGACTCCTTCTTGGCGGTGGAGTAGGCGACCGCCGCCGTGGTGGAGCCGTTGAGCAGCGCGTCGGTGCCCATGTGCCAGGGCACGCGGATCGAGTTGTAGCCGACGATGTTGTCCGGCTGGTCCTCCTGGTAGTCCGCGGGTGCGGGCTTGGGGCTGGTGGTGTCGGCCTTCACCACGAAGTCGGAGAGCAGCCCGGCCGACGAGGAGTACGCGGAGGTGAACTCGCTGACGACGGCTTCGGTGCGGGTGACGACCTTGTTCCAGTCGTGGGCGGTGTCGTAGGCGGCGAACGCCCGCAGGTGGTCGAGCATCATGTCGGAGGGCCGGGTGTCGGTGTCGGGCCCGTCGTCCTCGGCCTTGAGGTGGCCGTCGGGGGCGACGTCGTGGGCGTAGAACGAGGCGAGCCACGCCTTGGCATCGGCGGTGTAGCCGCCCCACTGGCGGTCGGCGAGGATCAGGCCGTAGCCGATGTCGAGGTCGCCGTCGGTCGCCGAGTCCGGGGTGCCACTGTCGGTGTACTTGCAGCTGGAGCCGTCGAGTTGCCACTCCATGAGGCCGTCGGGGTCCTTGTGGTCCTTCACCAGTTGCCACAGCCCGTTGAACTCGGTCTGCGCGTTGGTGTCGTATCCGGCCATCAGCGGCACGATGTTCATGCCGTACCCCTGGGCCTCGGAGACCGTGCCGTTGTGGGGGGCGTCGTCATCGCCCTTGGTGGAGACGTAGTACTCGTCGGAGGCGCAGCCCTTCACCAGGTAGGTCGACTTCCAGGAGTCGTAGGTCTTCTCGACGAGGGCGTCGCGGGCGGACTGGGAGGCGGAGGGGCTGACGCCGACCTTGTAGGTCGTGTGGGTGGGGAAGGCG
>NZ_JACEGK010000001.1:0-64515 GCF_056859195.1 Streptomyces sp. NH27 | reverse complement strand
CATCGGCGCCGTCCGCCCCGAATGCGGCCACCCCCGCTGCATCCACCCCGCCCACGTCGAAGACACCCCCGGCCGATACCGCACCCGCCTCGCCGACCGCAGCGTCCTCGGCCTGCCCCCCCCCCCAACCCGGTGCCGGCGCGGTCACGACCAAACCATCCACGGCCGCCTCGAACCCGACGGCGAGGCGTACTGCACCGCCTGCGCCCACCCCCGAACCAACCCCGCCGACCGACTCCGCCTCCACGGCGACGCCCGCATGCAAGCCGCCCTCGCGCTCCAGGCCCGCTACTACGCCGGCCAATCCATCCGCGACCTCATCCGCGAAACAGGCCGCACCTACGGCTACGTCCACGACCTCCTCGCGCACGCAGACACCCGGTTCCGGCCCCGCGGCTACCACGACGCCTTCCACCGAGGAGCCGCGGCGTGAACAAGGACATGCAGCAGCTGCTGAAGCGGGTCCGCGAACAAGGCTTCGCGGTCCGCTTCGGCGGCACCGGCCACTACCGGGTCACGCGGCACGGCAAGACGATCACGCTTCCCGCCACACCACACGGCGGCAGACGGTCACTCGCCAACGCACGCGCAGCACTCAGACGCATCGGGGCGCGGCTCTAACCAGCACAAAGCCCCGCGGCACAGGCCGCGGGGCCAGGAGACGAGAGGAGGGGACGAGATGGAGTCAGGTACCGCTTCAACGCTTGCGGGCCTTTTCCGCGAGGGCCTCCAGCTGATCGCGGCGACTCAGCGCCGCAATCGCCTGGTCGTAGAAGTCGGGCGTGACGAGATACGCCCGACGCCGGCCGCGAATGGTGAGGGCGCTGACCAGGCCATCTTCTCGTACCTGCTCGATGAGACGCGTGAGGAGCGGGCGCGCAATGGTCAGCGGCACGTCCTGCACGCCGTCCGCAGCGATGGTCGGTTCCTGGTCGGTGGCCATGGTCAGAGTGTAAGTCATGCCCAAGTTAACCACACTTGCCAAACTTTAAACAATGGTGAGACTATGGAGGCCCGCTGCACCGCAGCGCCACACAAGCCGCCATGAAGGTCTGGTTCCTCGCGCCCAAAAACCCCTGACCAGCACCTCCTGAAGGAAGATTCGATGGCCGTCTCCAAGCGCCTCCGCTACGAGATCCTTCGTCGCGACGGACACAAGTGCCGCTACTGCGGCGCCACCGCGCCCGACGCCCCGCTGCGCGTCGACCACGTCACGCCCGTAGCACTCGGCGGCGGTGACGAGCCGAGCAACCTCGTTACCTCCTGCGAGCCCTGCAACAGCGGCAAGACCTCCTCGACGCCGGACGCCGCGCTCGTTGCAGACGTCAGCAACGACGCACTGCGGTGGGGCGCCGCGGTGAAGCAGGCGGCGGCCGAGATGGAAGCGCAGGAGGGACCCAAGCTCCAGTACCGGCAGGCATTCGTCGACGCCTGGAACGACTGGACCTACGAGCACAACGGCCAGCGCGTGACGTTCACCCTCCCCGACGACTGGCGAAGCAGCGTGGAGCGGTACCGAATCGCCAGAATCCCGGCGTCCGCCTGGCCCGACCTCATCGAACCGGGCATGACCAACCGCACCGTCAAAGGCGGGGACGTCTTCCGGTACACCTGCGGCGTCGCCAACAACCGGCTCAAGGACCTCGCCGACCGGGCGCGGCAGATCCTCGGCGCCACCGCCCAGCCAGTCGAAGACGGCCTCACGATGGCCGACGCCACGCGCAACGCTGCATTCATGGTGTGGCGGGTCGGCATGTCCGACACCGGTGAGCACGCGTCCCCGGCGCAGGTGGAGAAGTTCCGCGAGAGCCTGTCTTGGCTGTCGGACATGGACCTGATGGAGCCCGGTCGAGTCGTCGATGCAGCCCAGCACGCGACGTACTTCGATGTAGACAACATCACCGAGGCCCTTCGAGACCTGGACAGGTCCCGCATCTGGAGCGCCTGGATCTCGGCTTGGCCTAGGACCTACGTCCCCGGCGAGTCTGGCGAACCATGGGGCGGCTGCTACGTCGACGGTCCGAGCGACGAGGCCATGGCCCGCGTGAAAACCAAGATCGGAAAGATCCTCGACGGCAACACCTCCGTGTTCCGCGTGATCCAGGCCGCCACCTACGCAGGCTTCCGCAAGTCGGAGCGCTTCTACCGCGGGCTCGGGGAAGACGAACTCTCCGCAACTGGCGAGGTGGAGTACATCGCCAAGACCTACGACATCTGGAGCGCCGCATACGAGGCCGCGGTGGGCGAACCCCCATCGCCGGATGAACTCCGCGCCCTCATCGGCAGCCTTAAGCGCATCGGCGACGACGGGGACTTCATCGTCGCCGACGTCTACGCGGCAGCGGCGACCGCCGGCGCCTACCAGGATCCGGACTTGACCACCTGCCTGCCTCGTCACCTCTCCGCCTTCGACGCAGCCACGCTGCCCCTGGGTGCCGCCGCATGAGCATCAAGGTCACCAACTGGGTGTGGGGCAGGTCGGAGTCCCGCAACGGGGCCCGACTGGTCATGCTCGCGCTGGCCGACCGAGCGGACGACACCGGCTTCGCGTGGCCCTCCATCGAGGACCTGTGCGAGCGGGCCAAGTTGTCGCCGCGGGCAGTCCAGAAGGGCATTGCCAAACTTGTCGAGATCGGCGAGCTGGAGGTCGAATCCGGGGGCGGCCGGCGGGTCAGGAACCGGTATCGGATCGTTCCGAAACCCCGCACATCTGACGGGGTAACTGACGAGTATCCCCGCACTACTGACGGGGTTACCGATGGTAAACCCCGCACATCTGACGGGGTAACGCCTCAAGAAACCCCGCACTCTGCGACGGAAACCCCGTCGTTTGCGACAGAAACCCCGTCGTTTGAGCACGGAAACCCCGTCAAATCTGCGGGGGAACCACCACTAGAACCGTCAGAGGAACCGTCAGGGAATCACCACTACTACCCGGCGACCGTCGCGGATCGGGAACCGGCTCAGCGGGACGTTGAGGAGGAGCGCCACTCCCCGGAGATCGTTCGCCTTAAGAGCGCCATGAGCGCCTCTGGCATCAACGTCCCGTGGAAGTTCCGAGGCGACGACGAGATTCGGGTCCTCAACGACATCCAGCGCCTCGGGATCCCGCTGATGGTCGAGCAGGCCCTCAAAGCCGAGCAAGCCGCCAGCAAGCCGCCCTTCAGCAGCCGCTGGTTCTACGACGGCTGGCACGCGATGCACACGCCCGTGGTCCTCAACCAGTACGAGGGCAACGTGGTCCGGCTTCAACAACCCGCCCTCACCGGCACCGACGCCAAAGTCGCCGGCTGGGCCGCAGTCGCCGCCGAACTCCGCGCGAAGGAGAACCCCGCGTGAATCCCTCCGAGGCGGCCGAGCTGCTCAAGCACTGCTCGGCATTCGACAACCGCACCCCCTCCACCGCTGCTGCTATCGCCTGGGCTTCCGCCCTTCATGACGTGCCGCTCGATAGCGACGCCCAGGCCGCCGTCGCCGCGTACTACACGACCGCGCCGAAGGACCCGGACGCGAAGCTGTGGATTCTGCCGCACCACGTCCGTACTCTCCGCAGCAAGATCCGTTCGGCGCGGTTGGAGAACTTCCAGTACGAGCCGGTCGAGGGCGAGACCGCTGCGGAGTTCATAGCCCGGTACCAGGGCCAGATCGCTGCAGTTGCGTCTGGCCGCGTTACGCCGCCTTCGGGTCGGTTGGCGTTGGAGGGCGGTCCGAGCGCGGGCTTCGTCGCCGAGTTGAACGCCCGCGGGTACCGCGTGGGCCGCGATGTGCCGGATTCTGACGAAGAGGCGGAGATCGACACGGTGCGCCGGTCCGGACCCTTGGGCGTGATCTGCCCCGCCTGCAATGCGGCGATCGGCCGGCCGTGCAAGACGCCGGGCGGCAGCGCGAAGCAGCCGCTTGGGAAGCCCCGCCTGAAGTCGCACAGTGCCCGCCTGCGGGCCGTCGTGGGCCAGGGGGAGTTGACGGCGGAGCAGCGGGCCGCGGAGGAGCAGCGCCGGCGTGAGGCGTCTGCCGCGGCTCTGGCCCGCATGGAGGCCGACGGGGAGATCGTCGACGCCGAGATCGTGGATGACGGTGAGGCGTCGTGACTGAGCACGAGCTGACCCCGGAAGACACGGCGGCGATGCGCGCCCACAAGGGCGACTTCCGCGAGTACCTGCGCTCCGAGATGGGCCGCGGCCGACAGCGCGCCCAAGACGCCGCGAAGAAGCCCCCATCCGCGCCACGACCGCCAGGCCGCCGGCCCGGCGCGTGGCCACCGGGCACCCGGCCGCCCGATCCGGGGCCACCGATCGACCCCGCCGAAGTGGCCCGAGCGGTGGCCGCCTACCGGGCCAACCCCAGCCAGGACCACCCGTGCCCCTGCCCCAACTGCCAACTCCTCGAAGGAGGAACCTGATGAGCGAGACCGCGCTTGTGCGACGGACGACGCCGACCGGCGTCCAGGACACGTTGAATCACTTCTACTGCTGTGACGAGTACCTCAGCCTGTGTGGCGCCGACCTGAGCGGCCATGACGAAGTGGCCGCCGTCGACTGCGTCGTGTGTATCGATCTTGATGACACCAACGCGCCCTGCGGAGCGGCCTGCCCTTGGGCGGTGTCGGCGTGACCACACGATGGGGCGCCCCGGCGCCCGACAGCATCCGGCACATCGTCCGCGCCCCGCACCACCCTGCCCGTGCGGTTGAGTGTCCGCACTGCGGCGCGAAGGCGCACGCGCCGTGCACGACGATCAGCAAGCGGCGGCGCGTGCCCGAGCCTCACCCGGCGCGGCTGACCGCCTGGGCCCGCACCGTCTCGGTCTGCCCCGTCTGCCAGGTCGAGCCCGGCATCGACTGCCACCTCGACGGCTGGCCGTTGGCCGGAGGTGGCGTCCACCCGGCGCGCACCGAGCTGGCAGGAGAAGCCGCATGAGCCCCCTCGACCGGCTCCTGGCCGAACAACTTCCCACCGGCCAAGTCCCCGACTACCAGCCCGCACACCGACGCCCCTGGACCCCGGCCGAGCAAGCCCGGCACGTCGCCGACCTGATCGCCGCACTCGACGAGAAGCCGCTCCGCGTCGGACGCCGCGCACAACCCACACGCCGACTCCACGCTGTACCCCCCGCCGCCTGAGCGCCACCCGCCCGAAAGGACACCCCCAATGCCCGAGCAGCCCACCGACACGTGCGGCGATCAGCTCTTCGGCCGCACCTGCACCCTCCCGCCTGGACCTCACCCCGTGTGGCGCCACCTCGACGAGACCACCGGCACCTGGTGGACCCAGTCCCGCGTCGCGCCCTACAGCAACTGCGACACCACGAACTGACACCGCCCGAACCGCAACCCGCCAGAACCGGAGACCCCGATGACCAGCACCAATGCCACCATCACCGCCCCATGGACCAGTGAGCAGGTCCAGGCGCTCGCCGACTACCAGGACCACGGCGACGGCCACCCCGTCATCTGTGGCGGCGGCCCGCACACACACGGCCGTAGCCCTCTGCTGGACCCGACGCACTCCGGGTGGGTCTGCCCGGACCCCGACTGCGACTTCACGCAGGACTGGGCGTGGGCGCCGATGGCCACCGAGGGTGGGGTGCAGCGGTGAGCGAGCAGCGGCCCGTGCAGCCCGGGCAGGTCTGGGCCGACAACGACAAGCGCGGCTACGGCCGGCGGGTGACCGTGATCTCGATCGACGCCACCCATGCGTGGGTGACCGACGGCAAGCGCCGCTCCGCGATCCGCCTGGACCGGTTCCGGCCCACGTCCACCGGCTACCGGCTGGTGCGGCCCGCGGATGGCGGCCCGGCCGGCGGGGAGGAGCAGTGACTCCCGCCGACCTGTGGCAGCTCGCCGAACGCCCCGCGCCCGCAGTGCTGCCCGGGCAGACCGCGATCCCGGACGGCCTGCGTATCGGGTCGTGGTGTTCCGGCTACCGGGGCCTGGACATGGCCGTTGAGGCGGTGTTCGGCGGCACCACCGCTTGGGTGTCCGACATCGACCCGGGCGCGTCCAAGATCCTCACTCACCACTGGCCGACCACCCCGAACCTGGGCGACCTCACCACCACCGACTGGGCGCACGTCGAACCCGTCGACATCGTCTGCGGCGGCTACCCATGCCAGCCCTTCAGCAACGCCGGAAAGCGCCTGGGAGTTGAAGATGAACGACACATCTGGCCTTACATCGCGGACGCCCTTCGCGTTCTACGACCCCGATACGCGATCTTTGAGAACGTCGCAGGGCACCTTCGACGTGGATTCGACAACGTCCTCGCCGACCTTGCCGGCCTCGGGTTCGATGTCCAGTGGTGCACTGTTCGCGCATCGGAGGTCGGCGCTCCCCACCGCCGCGAACGCCTCTTCATCCTCGCCGCTGCTCAAGACGCCGACCGCGCAGTTGGCGATCAACGGCGGCTCGCAGCACCCGGACAAGCGGAAAGCCGGCGGACACGGGCCGACGCTCGCGGACGAGGTGGAGCACCTGCTACCGACGCCAGCCGCGCGGGACTGGAAGCCCGGGGAATCGAACCTGATGGACCGGAACGCCAGGCCGCTGAACGAAGTGGTCGTCAACCTGCTGCCGACGCCGAAGGCGAACGACTGCAAGGGCACTCGGACGTCGCAGCGGGCGAAGGATCTGTACAGCGCGGGCCCGACGCTCACGGACGCGGTGAAGCTCCTGCCGACTCCGATGGCGGCGGACGCCGACCGTGCCTCGATGAGTTTCGGCCGGGGCAACCCGACGCTGACTGGGGCAGTTTCCTCCCCGCCGTCCGACGCTGGGAGCGCGCAATCGGACGACCTGCCCCCCGGGCAACTGATGATCGAAATCGGCTGAGCCCGCTCTTCGTCGAGTGGCTGATGGGCCTCCCGGCGGGCCACGTCACCGCCGTGCCCAACCTGACCCGCACCCAGCAGTTGCACGCGTTGGGCAACGGCGTCGTGCCGCAGCAGGCCGAAGCGGCGCTCCGGCTCCTGGCCGCCCGCGCCGGCATCCCCACGGCAGCACGGCAACCCGCCGCATGACCACGCCTCGACCGGTCCCGCCTGCTGATGACAGGCGGGGCCGGCGCCCCCGATTCGACCACACCCCGCTGGAGGACACCATGACCACACCCACCGGCCCCATCCCGCCCGGCACCCGCGTCCGCTACGAGGGCCGGCACACCGACCAGCACGGCGAGTACACCGCGAAGCCCTGCGACTGCACCCGCTGTACCCGGCACGCCGCCGCCTGCTCGCACTGCCAGGCCGGCAGGTACGACGCGTGCACCGATCCGCTGGAGGGCGGCGGCGTGGTCTACAACCTCACGCCCGTAAACGACGGCCACGTGGGCCTCGCGCACGCGTCGCGGCGTCACCTGACCCCGATCGGAGAGCCCCGATGACCATCACGCCCACCCCCGACGCCGGGCTGCGGCAGCGCATCGAGACCGTCCTGCGTGAGGCCGCGTTCCTGTGCGACGGGAACTGCGGCCACCCCGAAGTCGCCTGCGCGGCGGCGCACCCGATCCAGGTGGACGCGCTCACCCACGGCGTCGTCTCAGACATCTCCGGACCGGTCGCCGACCTCGCCACGGTGCTGCTGCCGCTGGTGGCCACCGAGCGGGCGGCGCACGAGCAGACCCGGCAGCGGTACACCGACCTCGACACCGCACGCCAAGCAGACATCGCCAGCATCGAAGCCGACCGGCTCGCCGCCCAGGTGGACGAACTCACCGTCCGCCTGGGCGAGTACGCCGACCGGGGCATCGCCAACGGGCAACGCGCCGAGCAGGTCGAGGCCGCGCTCACCCGTGTTCGGGACACCGCCGACCGTCTCGGGCCGCTCGCCCGCTACGCCATCGCGCAGGCGCTCGCCGACACCACGATGACCGACGCTGCCCGCGCCGAAATCCTGCACATCACAGGCGAGGCCCCGGCCGCCCTCGGCGACGACAAGCCGGCCGAGACGCGGCCGAGCCGGAAGTGCACCTGCGCTGGTGTCGGGTTCGGCAACGGCGACTGCCCCGTGCACCACCCCGCCGAGCCGCCAGCCCGCGACTGGGCGCAGCACGCCGCCGACCAGCTCCTCAACGCTGCGTCCGCCATCCGCGACGCCGCCAACGCCCTCACGGACCCGCAGTGACCGCCGAGCACCCGGGGACGCCGGGCGCCGCGTGGGAGGCGGAACTGCGCCGCTACGCCGAGGTGGTCGTGCCCGAGGACGAGGGGGCGCCTTTCGGCTGGGACGAACCCCGGGATGGCGAGTACCGGCCCAACAGGCGCACGAGAAGGGCCACACGGCGCGCTACGGGCCGCACACGCCCCCAGACGGACACGGACACCCAGAACCCGGGGAACGGGCCGCAGACGGGCACACAGCCATTCGACAACTAACCCACCCCGCCCGGCCGGACACCCACCCGGCCGGGCCTGCGACCCGCTCGAAGAAGGTGGCGGAGCCCTGACACAACGGGCGCCAATCCGTACATAACCCAGGTAGAAGCCTTCGACTCTCGACGACTTCGAGCGGGGTGACCGCGCGACACCCCGGCCGTCATCCCCACAGCCACCAGGGAGCGCCGTGACCTTCGACGAGTTCGTCAACCACCTCACCCGCGACTTCCACTGCGACGACACCGGCTGCACCTGCGGACACAAGACCGAGCGCTACGGCACCACCACCAGTGGCCGGTAGCGCCACACTGGCCCCATGACCCCTGCCGCCCCGCTGCCCGGCCTCGCCACCGACGAGGAACTGGCGGCGGGGCGGCGCGTCGTAACCTGCGGCCTGTGCGGGCACCAGCTCACCGACGCCGATTCCCGCACCTGGGGAATGGGCGAGGGATGCCGGCGGAAACTCGGCGGCGACGTCACCGTCCGCCGGCCGAGGCGGTTCGACATCGAACAGGACGGCATCCCGGGGATATAGCCCGACCGGCCCACACCACCCTGCCGTGCCGGCCGCCCAGCCGTAGCCTCCCCGTAGGGGGCTGACCTGCGGGAGGACCCCATGCCGCCCATCGGCAACTTCACCTTGACTTTCGGCCTCGTCGCGATACCCGTGTCCATGACCTCGGCCACCCGCAGCCACAAGGTGTCCTTCCGGCAGGTACACGTCGAAGACATGGGCCGCGTCCGCTACCGGAAGACGTGCGAGATCGACGAGCACGTCCTCGACCAGTCCGACATCGGACGCGCATGGGAAGCCCCCGACGGGACCCTCGTCCCCATCTCCGACGACGAACTCGACGACCTACCCTTGCCCACGGCGAAGACCATCGAGATCAGCGGCTTCCTCGACCTCTCCGATGTGCCGGGCGAGCAGTTCGGGCAGCCCTACTTCCTCACCCCCAGCTCAGACGCCGCCCGCAAGCCCTACGTCCTCATGCGGCAGGCCCTCGCACGCTCCGGGAAAGCCGCCGTCGGCAAATACGCACTGCGCGGCTCCGGGGAGGCCCTGGGGCTCATCTACGCCATGGGCGACATCCTCGTGGTCCACCGGATGCGGTGGCCCGACGAGATGCGCCCCGCCGCCGGCGCAGCCCCCACCGCCGACGTCGACCTTGACCCCGCTGAGGTTGACGCCGCGCTCGACTACATCGCCGCCCTCGGTGGCCTCGACATGGCCGCCATGCACGACGAGTACGCCGAGGCTGTCCGCGAACTCGTCGCCGCCAAGGTGGAACACCACGCGCCGCCCAAGCCGGCCGAACGCGAACCGGCCGAGTCCGTCACCGACCTCATGGGCGCCTTGAAGGCCGCCACAGCCAAGGCCCGAGCCGACCGCGGCGACGGCGGAGATGCCGATGTGCACCACCTCGCCGACCGACCAGCCAAGAAGACCGCGGCCAAGAAGACGACGACGAAGAAGGCTGCCAAGAAGGCCCCGGCGAAGAAGACCACCCGCAAGAAAGCCGGCTGACTACGGCACCCACAGGTGCGTGCAGGCGAGGCAGATCTGCCG
This sequence comes from Streptomyces sp. NH27, assembly GCF_056859195.1. NCBI lineage: Bacteria > Bacillati > Actinomycetota > Actinomycetes > Kitasatosporales > Streptomycetaceae > Streptomyces > Streptomyces sp. NH27. The sequence goes on along the minus strand of NZ_JACEGK010000001.1, from coordinate 54,578 downwards.
CCGCTCCCACAACCCCCGAGCCGCCTCCGCCTGCACGACCCGGCCATGCAACCCCCACGTCGCGATCCCGGCCGCGGCCAGCACCGCCAGACCCACAACCACCGTGCCCGTGACCGCCAGGACGAGCCCCAGTACGGCAACGGCCGCAGCAACAAGCCGGGCCCGCCGATCACCCTCCGCCGGCTGCGCATACCGCCGCTTCAACGGCGACTCCGTCGGCAGCGACAGCCAGTAATGCGGCAACGCCTGCACATTCGTCGACTGGCACTTGTCACTCGGACACTTCATGCAACCCCCTCAAGGAAACGCCCAGCCTGCCCCAAACGGGGCAGGCTGGGCCAGAGGGCAACCAGACGGACGTAGAGCGAACTACGGTGACCGCAGCAGCAGTCAACCCATCTGCCGGCGCATCACCCGCAACGTGTCCACCCACGCCTGCGCGGCCACGATGAACATGTCGACCTCGTCGCGGCCCATCTCCAAATCCGTCTCGCCCGAGACGTACATCGACACCTCGCCACGCTCAGCGTCCTCGTCAGTACGGAACAGTTCGGCGCGGACGAACACCGGCGGCTCGCCAGCCAACGGCGCCGGATTCGCCAGCACGTACTGCTGCCCCCAGTGCCACGTCGCCGTCGGACCGAAGTGATGACCTTCCACATACCGCCGATCCCGGCACCACGACGGACACGGGGTCGGATGGGCCGTAGGGGCGGACACGGGGGCCGCGGACGGCTTGGCGGGTAAAGACGCCTGGACGGTACGGGTCGTAGACTCCATGGCGAAGTCCTTTCGTGAGAGTTGGGACTACTGATCAGCGGGTGATGCCGCTGGTTGACGGGCCGGGCGGGTGATGACCGCCCGGCTTCGTCGTTCCCGGAAAACGGTTCCCCGGGGTCGTACTGAACGCCGGCTGATGAGACCGGTAGATCACGAGGCTAGATCAGGCCACCGGCCCACAGTGCGGAACCGGCTAGGGTCAAGTAGTCGCCGTTGATGCTTATAAGTTCCCCGAAGTCGCAGGTCAGCTGCATCTCTTGCCCGTCCCATGACTCCCTGACCTTGGTTATTGCGATTATCTCAATCGCCCACATGTTGCATAACTCGATAATGGCAGCCGCGAAATTGGGTCTTCGAGATGGCCGAAAGAAGCCACCCGATGCGGGAGGCGGTCGCCCTCCACACGAACGCTACCGCGCCCCCACGACGGCTGAGCCATGAAGCGATCATTTTCGGCGGGGAATATCGGCCATCCCACGCCGATTGCGCATGTAAAGGTCCTGGTACACGGCACGCCCACCACCACGCCACTCGCGACTGCTCACCACAGCTCACAGTGAGCCTCCGAGAGGATCCGAGGCGTGGCGGGCGGTCGGAGATGGCCGAGACTCGACCGTGGAGGAGGAGGAAAGGGGAACTCCCTCACGAACCTCGTAGGCCAACTGGCAGAGGTGGCCAGGTTCCACGATCACCTCAACGTGCGTTGCGACACCTCCCTGGGTCTGGAAGACGCGAAAGGTGCGCAACACAGGCACGTCATCTGGAAGGTTGAGGGCAACGAGCTCGCTGCCGGTCGGCATGCGTGCCGAGACGTGGTCGACATGCGATAGGCCGTCAGTTGGCTCGATGGCGGCCTCCGTGTAAGTCGTGACAAGGCGGATCGGCCAGCCATCGACCTCGGCCACGGACTCTTCTCGGGTCGCGAGCCGCGGTCCGAGGTTCAACACCTCGGCAACTCGTCGCGGAGCCCGGACGTCCGCGAGTGAGAGTCTGCGGATCGATGCAGCGTCCGCACTGTCCATGCCGGCGGGGGTTGGAGAGGTGACGAAGACTCCTCGGCCATTCTGCCCAACTGCGAAGCCTTCCAGCTTGAGCTTTTGAAGCCCGCGTTGCACGGTGACGTTGGAAACTTGAAAGCGTTCCTGTAGGTCGCTGGTGGTTGGCAATTGCTCGGCCGGGGCCAAGTCTCCAGCCATGATGAGGGCCCGGAGTTCGGAGGCCATTCGCTGGTCGGCCTGCCGATTGTCACGCGTGACTGCCTCCAGCCGTGGGCGCATCGGATCGTCGGCGACGGGAGGCAACAGGGCGAGCGCTGCCGAAGGGCGGTGCTGGTGGTTGTACACCGGACGATCCGACCGGATGGTGGCAACTTCGGCGACACCGGCTTCATCGCGTGACGGGTACCACTCCACTTCCCGAGTAGCCACTTGTGGCCACCAGGGCTTGTCGACGGCGTGCTGCTTGAAGCGGCCTCGCGTATCGCTTGTGATGCCGACGTACAGGAGACGATCCTCGGCGTCGTAGAAGCGGTAGAGCGCAGTGCGCTCCGGCGGGTCTGCAGGTGTGGTCATCGCACTCCTTGCGCTCCACTTGGATATACAAGCTGCAATGAAGCTAGCCGTCGACCCCGAATCATGCAAGTAGTGCGAATGACGCAACCGTTGAGAGCCGGTAGCGTCGCTCTCGTGCAGATGCCTGAAGACGAGTGCCGAGCCCGGTTCGCCGAAGCCCGCGTTCTGCGCCTGGCTACCGCCGATGCCGCTGGTCAGCCGCACGTCGTGGTCGCGACCTTTGCGGTGGTGCGCGACACGATTGCTATCGCTGTCGATCACAAGCCGAAGCGGCACACCAACCTGAAGCGGCTCCGCAACATCGAGGAAAACCCGGCTGTAGCGCTGCTCGTGGACCACTACGAGGACGACTGGGACCAGCTTTGGTGGGTTCGCGCCGACGGGCGGGCCCGAGTCCTAGAGAACGAACTTGCACAGGGGCTTGTAGACGGTCTCGTAGACAAGTACGCGCAGTATCGGACGGTCCGACCGAGCGGTCCCGTGATCGAAATCAAGGTAAACCGCTGGTCAGGATGGCTCGCGCGACAGGGCTAGCGCGTTTGTGGCTACACGCGGTTACGCTGACTTGTGTACCCATGTCGCCGACAGGAGCGCAATGTCACCTAACCCGGACCAAGAGCACCCGTTCAAGCGGGTCGCCAACGAGCTGCGTGCCGAGATCATCCGTGGGGACTACGCGCCCGGCGACAAGCTCCCGTCCGAGAACGATCTCAAAGACCGCTTCGGGGTGACCCGCGTAACGGTTCGCAAGGGGCTTGCGTTGCTCCGATCGGAGGGCCACGTAGTCACCCAGCAGGGTAAGGGCGCCTACGTGCGCCGCCGGCCGCACGTCAGCATGCACCAGGTAGGCACGATCTACCGCGAGCGCCGGGCTACCGGAGTGTCCAACTACAACGCCGAGGCGGCCGCGCAGGGCCAGAAGGCGAAGCAGAATATCCGCGAAGTTGCCGAGGTGCCCGCGCCTGACGATGTGGCCAAGTTGCTCGACGTTGCCCCTGGAGCTCCAGTCCTGGTCCGACGTCGCCTGTTCACGGTGGATGGCAGCCCGATGCAGATCTGCGACGGGTACTACGAACTCGACATCGCGGCAGGTACCCGGGTCGCCGAGCCGAGCCCAATCGCGGGCGGTGTCCACAAGATCATTGAAGACCCAGAGGGGCCAATCCGCCGTCACATCGTTCGGTTCATCGAGGACCTGGACATCCGCATGCCGTACCCCCACGAGGCGAAGCAGTTGGATATCCCCGACGGCGTGCCGCTGGCCCGAGTCGTTCGCACGGCCTACGACTCCACGGGCAAGGCGCTCGAAGTGCTCGACTCTCGCGTTCCGTGCGACCGGCACGTCTTCCGCTACGTGATCGACGTCTGACCTCTGCCGCTTCGCTGGCGCCCTAACCCCAACGGGGGTGGGGCGCCTTTTCGTTGTGCGCCGGTTCGCTGCAAGGTGACCTAGTCGCGCCACTTGCATATCCAAGTTGAGGTCTCTATCGTCATGCCTAGGCCAGCTTGGATATGCAAGCTGCTCGCCGCTACTCATCTCTGCACCCGTTTGGAGGACTGCGCATGCCCACCAGTGACGCACTCGACGCAGTGCTCGCCGAACTGGAGGACGCCCTCACCGTTTCGGAAGTGGCCGAACTGCTCGACGTGCACCCGGCCACGATCTACCGCGCGGTCCAGTCCGGACGGCTCCGGTCCACGGCGCGGGGGAGCGGCCAGACGCGCCGCACCCTCACCAAGATTCCCCGTTCCGCCGTCGCCGAGTTCCTGGGTGCCCCCACCGTCATCAAGCCCGAGGAGATCGCATCATGACCACCCACATCGCCCCTCGTTTCCCGCAGTCGAGCTCGGACAAGGCGGCTCTGGCTGCCGCGTCTTACGTGCGGAAGACCCGTTCCGCCGCCCCTACCGACTCCGACCCGAACCCGGACGAGCTGTTGAAGCGGGCGCGTGAGGCGCGTCAGCACCGGCTGGAGACTGAGGCCGCGTATCTGGAGCGGGAGCAGCAGCTCGGTCGCCGGGTAGCGCAGGAGATCGCGCAGGTGGCGGCGTGAGCGCCCCGACTGTCGTGCCGGCTCCGACCCCGACCCCGGCCCGTATCCCGGCCGCCCGCCCGAAGCCCGCGCGACTGCGCCTGTCCCGGCCGGCGATCGACGAGATCGTGGGCGACTTCGCCCTGGACGCGTACAGCCTCGCGTCTCGGCAGTCGGGTGGTGTGCGGTGAGCAGGTTTGCTCGCGGGCGGTTCGTTCGTGATGCGGCCCACGTCCAGCAGGCGCAGGCCGAGGTGGAGTCAGCTTGGCCGGAGGGCGTCATCGCTCGATACCGGACCGCGGGTGGCGCCACGGTCGATGTGGCTGGTGGTGGCGACAGCACCTCCTACCGGTGTGCGGGCTGCCCTTACGGCAGCGGCGCCTGGGACGAGTACGAGGAGATCGCGCATAACCGCGCCCAGTCGCACGCCGAGAAGTGCCGGGCGCTCCCGAAGCCGGGCGGTGCGAAGTGACCGCCGCCGGTATCGCGATCGTCCGGCAGGTGGGTACGCCGGAGGAGCAGTCGCCGCATCGGCCGCCAGCGCCCAGCCCGCGTGAGCACAACGAGAAGTGGCGCGCGGAGCGGGAAAGGGGCGGTAGCGGTGCCCGCTGATGACGAACTCGCGGCGGCTGCTCGGGACTACGCCGAGCATCAGCAGACCCCGCAGCCCACGCCGGTCCGCGAAGAGTCCGAGGGGGACTGATGCCCGACATGTGGAAGGGCAAAGCCCTCCGTGATCGCCCGGACGTCTATGACGCCGACATCAACTACCGCATCTACAACGACCGGACCGGCGTGCTGCTCTCCTTCGGCAGCGTGAGCGGACCGGGTGCGCTCGCCTCCGTCGCGCAGGACGTGCTGCGTGCCCAGCGCGAGCACCCCGGTGTGCGACTTCACGTCCGGCATTGCGACGGCCCGGTCTACTGACCGGTCGCCCCTGACCGCCGGGTCCGTGGTTGATCCCCGTCCTGCGGGCCCGGCGCCCAACCTGCACTGACTGGCGGACCCGTGTCGTTCCCGAGCTCGCATCGGGGGCGGCCCGGGACCGGATAGTCCGCCCTGGAACTGGAGGAACTGAATGTCCAAGGACAAGGCTCTCACTCGGGTCGTTGCCGCTGCGGAGCGGGCCACTGCCGCCGATGCCGTGTGGGGCAGTCGATCGCAGCACTCCGCTGTTGCCCGCCGGGACGCGGCCGGTGCTGTCGCGCGGGCCCGTGACGCGGGAGCGACCGATGCCGAGATCCGTGCCGCGGTCGGCCGTAACGCATTCCAGAACTGACCGTTGCTCGCGGGACCCAGGCCACCTGGGTCCCAAGGAGAACCGCCAGATCAGACACCCCGAATCCTTCTGCTGAAAGGGCTTTCCCTGCCATGAATCTGATCGATCTCATCGACAACGCCATCACGGACGCCAGGGTGCGGGGTGGGGCCCATCGCGAAGCCACCCGATTCGCGGCATCCGTCGTGCCGGGCCACACCTATTACAGCGTCGTCGACCTCAACGTCACTCACCCGGGGATGCCCAAGCAGGCGCTCATGGAGTGGAAGTTCAGCAAGCCTGGCAGGTGGCTTGGTCAGGAGGCCCGGTGCGGCCACTTGTCCGCGGCGGGCGCGTGGCTCGGCTTCGGGCCGCTGCACGCCGACCGGCCCCGCGGGCTGATGACCTTCAAGGAACTGTCCAACCGCCCGGACATCTTCGAGCGGGCTGCGTTGGAGAAGGCGCTGAAGAAGGCCCGTCCTGTTCCGGCGGGGGTGTGACCGATGACGTGGACGATCAGTCATGGCGCGCCGAACCCGGGCCGGCCGTTCGACGGGTGCCACTCCCGTAGTTACAGCCAGGTCGGTGAGTGGGTGGATGCGCTTCAGGCTCTGCCGCTGTCGGGCCGGGACTTGGCGATCATGGAGCCGCTGACGCGCCCTCGGTCGGGTGACCCGTTCGAGGTTCCGCCGCGTCGTGCGGCTGCGATCGCCGCGGTGCTGCGTCAGGCGGTGCGGCGGATGCCGCGCCGGCAGCGGGAGATGACCGAGACCCTCGCTGCTGCGGCGGAGCGCGCTTCCGCCGCTGGCGAGCCGTGGCGGTGGTCGTGATGGCCGTCCCCCAGGTGGAGCGGGCTGTCGTGCAGATGACCGCAACGCTGTTCGAGGGCCTCGAATCTGGTCTCGCTGGCGAGGTTGAGGCGTGGCTGCACGACCCGACCCGGACTGCGCACCGCCTGGTGTCGCTGCCGACCGCGGCGCTCGTCGAGGAGGCTCTCTCCCAGACGCCGAACGGCGCGCCGGCCGACACGTCGCCGCTGCCGCGGGGTATGTGGCGGGTCCTCCCAGACCGGCTGCTGGCCCTGCACCCGGCGCGGCGTAATGAGCGGGCGGTACGGCTCCGCATCACCGTCGCCCAGCACCTGGAACTCACCGCGCTGGTGCTGGAGCAGTGGGGATGGGACGCAACCGGGCGCCACAACCGGACCATTGCCGGCCGCCGGTGTGTCCGGGGCGCCCAGTACGCGCTCTACCGGCTCGGCTACGGCACCGAGGTGACCGTCGCCGAGGCCGACCGCGCCATCCAGGGCGTCCTCGCCGACCGGGGCGTCACGCGGCCGTTCTGGGAGTGGAACGACCTGTCCACCACGACCCGTCAGCAGGTGCTCGCCGTCGTGCGGGCCGCCGCGAAGGGAGCCTGACATGCGCCACTGGAACAAGGCCCAGACGGTCGCCGACTTGGGCAATTTGATGGCGGACTGGCTGGAGGGACGTATCCCCAAGCGGCCCGGCTACTACGGCAGTGCCCCTGACGACGAGACCAGCACGCTGCTGTCGACGCTGATCGCCGCCAACCGCGCGGGGTTCGTCACCGACGGCTCCCAGCCGGGGTTGGACGAGATTGGCTTCGACAGGCGACGGTGGCGGCAGCGGGCTGCGGTTTACGGGCTCATCGCCGACCCGGGCTTGTACGGCCAGGTGACGATGGCTGCACGTCGGGCTGGGCTGACTATCGCGGATGGCCGTCCGGTTGTCGTCACTGAGCGGGCGGGCCGCCCGCATACCGTATTCGGGGAAGCGGTTTCCGGCCGAGATCTCACCGGCATGTGGACCGGCATTGGCCGGGACGCGATGGCGGCGGTGCGGGCAGCCCGCCAGGTCGCGATTATCGACCCGATGTGGGGGCCGTCCGATCGACTGTGGCAGATGCTGCGGCAGGTGACGTGATGCCGCCGACCTGCCCGACTCGTTCGGTGGCCCAGGTGCGGCGTGCGCCGCTCGTCGTCCTGGCGGTTGGCGCGCACCTTGCGCTCGGCCTGATCGTTCTGGTCCTCCGCACCATCCGGGTGGTCGTCACGCTCGCCACCGACGCCGCCATGCACGTCGAGCAGCAGCTCGCCACCCACACCGGCCGCCCCGCCCTTTCCCACGTCGGCGTCGCCGCCATCTGCGCGGCGTTTGTCACCGAATTCCGCCTCGCCTACCGGGCCCCCGCCCGCTGATCAGGAAGACAACGTCATGGAGTTCATTGACGACCACCCCGTTTGGACCGACGAGGAACGAGCCGAGATCGCAGCCGAGCACGACCGTCTCGCCGCCCGCCTGTGGCCCGCCGTGGAGCGGGCCGAAGCCGCTGGCGACCAGCGACTCGCCCGCCGTCTCCGCGAACAGGCATGCGACGCCATGGATGTCGCCGAATGCGCGCGAATCTCGTCTGCGGCCCTCGCCCGCGCCTACTGACCGCCTACCACCAGCCCACCCGCTGACCAGCAGAGGAGACATCACCGTGACCGGCCAGACCCGCATGAACGGGACCACCGTGAACGGCAGCACCATGCCCCCGCGCGTGCCCATGCTCGGGGACTGGCAGCCGATACACCTCGGCGGCATCGCGCCCGCCACCCACGAGCCCCAGCCCGAACCGACCACCGTGGCGGAGACCGCCCCCATGCCCGAGCCCGCCTACGACCCCATCAAGCTCGCCGAAGCCGACCGCATCCGGGCCCTAGCTGAGGCCGAGGCCGAAGCGACCAAGATCAAGGCCGCCGAAGAGGCGCGGAAGCAGCGGATCGCCAACGACGAGGCCGAGAAGCGTGCCCGCGAGAAGGACGCCGCCCGCGACGCCCGCATCGCCGAGTCAAACCGGAAGCGCGACGAAGCCGAGCAGGCCAGGAAGGCGGCAGCCGAGCACGCCGCGCAGGAGAAGAAGGCCGAGCAGGCCGCGGCCGCCGAGATCAAGACCGCAGACGACAAGTGGCGGGCCTACGCGATCCGCTTCGCGATCGTCTGCGGCATCGTGTCGCTGCCGGTGCAGATGTCGTTCTTCTGGAACCCGAAGGCACCGTGGATGGCCGCAGCTCCGGTGATGCTCGAAGGTGCCGCGTGGGTGGTGCACCGCGGGGCCCGCGCCGCCGCCGTGAGCAAGCGCCCCGTGTGGCACTACCGGGTGATCGTGTGGCTGCTCGCGTTCGTAGCGGCGGGCATCAATCTGTACCACGGGCTCCGGACGTTCGACATGGGTACCGCACTCGCCACGGCGTTCGCGTCGATCGCCGGCCCGGGTGTGTGGGACCTCCACGAGAACGGCCGCATCCGACGCCGCGATGGTGTCCTCACGCGGCGGGAGCGGAAGTCCCAGGAGAAGGCGGAGAAGGCTGCCGCCGCCGAGAAGGCTGCCCGCGAGGCCCAGCAGTTGGCCGACCGCGAGGCCGCCGATGCAGCCGCGAAGGCGGCTGCGGAGAAGCTCGCGAAGGAGCGCGAGGAGCGGTTCCCGAAGGTGTGGGAGCACGCCCTGAAACTGGCCGCCGCACTCGGCGAGACGACCGTCACCGAGGCCGTGTGGCGGCGCGCCCACAAGGACGTCGAGGGAACCGACCCGGGCGACTCCGCGGAGGCCCAGAACCTCCGAAACGTGGCCGCCCGCCGCATGCTCGACGCCCGCGCCGGCGCCCCCGAAAAGGGCGTCTGGAAGGCGCCAGAATCGACCACAAACGCACAGCGTGCGATCCAAGTGAAGGCCCCCCGGCGCGAGTCCTCGTACAAGCCCGTGCCGCCCCGCCGGACCAAGGGCGACACCGCCCCGTTCCACCCCATCGCGAAGGCCCTTGCGGCCGACGCGAAGCGTCAGTCCAACACCTCCCGAGAGGACGTCTGAGATGGCCATCGACCACATGACCGAACGCGCTGTCGAGGCTGTCCCCGAGATGCCCACGGCGAGCCCGTACATGACTCCCGACTACGCCCCGGAGAAGGCGGCCCCGGCTCGGTCCGGGAGCGCGGCGATGGTCGTCGCCCGGACGACCGGGCGGGCCGGCGGGAAGGGTGCGCGGTGGGTTGCCACAGGCGTCGCCAGCGCCTCGCGCCAGTGGGCCGAGGCGTACCACGACGACTACCCCCACATGATCCGCCTCGCCAAGAGTGAGCTGAAGGCGTCCGAGGGCACAGGGGAAGCCGCCGCAGCCAAGAACAAGGTGAAGGAGTGGCGTCGCGAGCGCCGGCTGCACCGCCTTCAGTACCTCGGCAAGACCAGCGCTGGAACCCTGATGACCGGCGGGGGGCTCGCCGCGGGCGGCCTCATCCTCGGCGGCTGGGTCGACATCGTCCTCGCGCTCGGCGGCGTCGCCACCGCGGCGTGGCACGGCCGGCGCGTCAGCCGGGAAGCCATCGCGGCGCTCGGCCCGGTTCTCGACACCAGCGCGGGCCCCGCCCAGCTCGGCCCGTCCGAGCTTGGCACGACCGTCGATCAGCTGCCCGAGGGCAAGCCGTTCGTCATCGCCGGTGCCACCACCCCGCACCTCCTCGCGGTGTGCGTACTGCGCGCCCTACTCGCCGAGGGCGTACCTGTCGCCGAGGTGTACGGCATCGTGCGCTTCGACTGGGGCTGGCAGTGCGTCGTCCGTATCTCCGAAGGCACGCCGGAGGCGATCATCACGAAGGCGGGTGCGTTGGAGACCCGCCTCGACCTGCCGGCGGGTGGGCTCCGGCCTCAGCCGATGGTGGAGCGGCGCGCTTGCGCTGTCCTGCGGCTCGTCGAAGGAGATCCGTTCGTGTCGGCCCCTGGCGTGCCGTACCGGGCGCCCAAGTCGCTGTCGATCACAGACAAGTTCCGCGTCGGCACGTCGGTCGGCGGCGACCCGCTGATGGTGTCCCTGGCGGGAGTCATGGGCCTGTTCGTCGCCGCGTCCGGCGGTGGCAAGACCGGCATCCTCCAGGCGCTTGCCGAAGGCACCACGGCCTGCCGCGACAACATCACCATCGACCTTGACCCGCACGGAGACGGGCTGGAAGACCTCTACGACGCGGTGCGGATCACTGCACGGACCACCGAGCAGATTGAGGCTGTGCTGCTGTTCTTCTTGGTCATGTCGAAGGCGCGTGCCCGGCTGCGGAAGAAGCTCGGCATGGGCAAGAAGTGGATCGCGACGCCCACCCATCCGGCGGTGACGCTCTTCTTCGACGAGTTCCCGAAGGGCTCCGAGCTGGCGAAGAAGCTGGCGTTCGACCTGCTGCTCGTCGGCCGCAAGGAGCTGATCGACCTGGAGATCGCCTCCCAGGGCGGCACGAAGCTGTACCTCGGGGAGAACATCGCCCAGATGATCGCCCTCAAGGCCGTCGGCCCCTGCAAGGTCGGCGACACCCGGGCCGTGTTCGGCGACGGCGCCGTGTCCGAGGGCTGGCTGCCGCACCGCCTGTCCCCGGCGACCGACACCGACCCCAAGGACGCGGGGCACATCTACCTGCAAGGCGTGCCCGGCATGGCGGATGAGCCGATCGAGTACAAGGTCCACGAGACCCCGGCCGCCGTACTGCGGAAGCTCGGCGCCGAGCGGAAGGAGGCCGGGTTGATCGAGCCCGACCAGGACAGCCTTGACGCCATGCGGGGCGTGGACCTGCCGGAGTACGTCGAGGCGGTGTACAGCCTGGAGGGCGAGCTCAAGAAGGAGGCCCCGGTCGAGCTCCTGACGTGGGACCAGCTGCTGCGGCTGTGCGACGCGGAGCCGCCGGCGAACAGCGTCCCCAGTCTCGCAACCGCCGTACTCGCGGACTCGGTCGACCTGATGGTCAAGTTCGACGTGGACCGGATGCGGACGGAGACGCTCACCGCTGCGCTCGTCGACCACGATCCGAACGTTTACGGAGATCTGACGCCCGAGTCGCTGAAGGCTCTGCTGGCGGAGGCGGGTGTCGGGAAGCCGGTACCGCTCGGTGAGATGGACGGTTTGACCAATCCCCGCGGCTTCAAACTCAACGCGCTGACCGCCCGCCTGCGCCCGTAATGCCCTGATCGTCCCACTGCTCAAGCCTGCTCGGCGCGGCGTTTCCGCAGGTCAGCCTTGCTCGTGACCCTGCTCGGGCCCTGCTCAACCTTTGCTCGCGAGCAGGGCCCGAGCAGGGATCACACCCCACCTGACCTGCATTGATGCTCAGCGAGCAGGGCCCGAGCAGTGGGCGAGCAGGCCCGCAAAGCGGGATGAAAGCCACGAATCGAAACCGGGGTCAAACCGGCCCTGAACCACCCCAACCAAGATCGAAAGGACCGCCATGACCACGCAGCGCCCCATGACCGCCGAGGCGGTATTCGACGGCTACGACTTCCGCACCAACGGCGGCCGGGAGGGCACCACGTTCTACTTCAGCGGTCACCTGACCGTCGAGGAGATCGCCGACACGTACCGCCGCACCTACCCCGACCCGGTAGCCACCAACTCGTACACCCTCGACACCACGAGCGCCCGTCACGCCCGTCACGCCTGGCACGTCTTCACCGAACACGAGGACAACTGCTACCTGATCGCCTGCGCCGACCCGGACGACCCCTTCACGCCCGACGACTACTTCCTCTGCTCGTGCACGGCGGCGCACGACCGCGCGTGCGGCGGCACCGGTTACGAATACCGGCACCCGCACGCCGCCACCAAGCGCACGCCGGGGCGATCCCCGTCACCTGGGTCGACGCAGCCTGAGCGCGAAGCCCACGGCCCCGTCAGGCGGGCAACGACAGCAGGTTGATGTGGAACGAGGCCCCCAAGCACTGCGGGGCGACGGCATCGCTGAATCAGGACGGCGGCTGGGAGTGCACCCGCTGCGGCGCTGCCTTCGCCTGACAGTCAGCACGCACCATCACTAACCCAACCAAGAAGGAGATCTCATGTCCAACTCCATCGACGCCATCCTCGAATCGGGCGTCACCTACGAGTGGCACCTTTGGCTCATCCTGACCCCGAAGGGCTCCGGGCCCACGGAGCGAAGCTGGGGCGAGTACACCCCCAACCGGCCGGGCGTCAGGGCAAAGACCGCATTGGACAGCGCGCGCGCCCAGACCACCGCCCGCCTCGGCATCGGCAAGCAGTTCACCCGCGTGCTCGAATTCCGCATGTCCCCGAAGAAGTAAGGAGATCCGTCATGCCCTTCAACCCCGGTGACCGTGTCACCATCGCCAACCCGCACCCCGAGAACGCCAAGTGGCGCGGCAAGACCGGCACCATCCGCGAGTACGACCGCCGCAGCGGCATGTACGTCCTCCAGGACGTCGAGCGCCCGATCCGCGAAAAGCTCCTCGGCAACATCGCCTGCTCGACCGACGAACTCCGGGCGGCCTGACCATGGCCGACTACAGCAACCAGGACACCCGGCTCACCGCGAGCCGCTACGCGTGGAGCGTCACGTTCACGCGCGGACCCCTGCGCAACGGAAACAACCCCTCCCAGGACTGCACCGGCACCTACACCACACAGCCCGGCGCCACCGTGGGCTCCCTCCTCGCGGGACTCACCACGTGGTACTCGCAAACCCACGGCATCCCCGTCGATGACGTCGTCCTCGTGCGCTATTCGCTGAGGGAGAAGTGACCATGGCCGACCCCACCTACGTCATCACCGCGACCTACCCCGACGGGCGCCCGTACCGCGACAACCTCTCCAAGGCTCTGGCTGGCCGGTCGGTCGTCACCGCCGACGGCATCGCCGCCTACGGCGAGAAGGACCGCGCCGACCGCGAACGCGCCATCCGCGCCGCCGGCCTCGTGCCACACGTGCGGAAGGCGTGACCATGCCCGAGGACTTCATGCCGGCCTGGTACTGCCCAGGTGCCACGCACTTCCTTCTCTGGTCGACCACTGCCCTCGGCTGGGAACTCCACCGCGAGGGCGAGCTCATCGGGACGCTGCCTGGCTACCCGATCGGCGCCCCGGCCAACTCGCCGCGTGAAGCCCTCACCTGGGCCACCAGCGTCGCCGGCCCGCAGCAGTGGATACAGCAACCCCGCCGCGCCGGCATCTTCCACACCCACCACGACACCGTCACCTGCCGCACCAACCCGAAGGAGAACTGACCGTGGCCAGCACTGATCACATCCCCGGCCCGAGCAAGATCCGCGAATCTGCGATCACCGGTCGCCCCGGCGGCATCGTCGTCCGCGTCGGAATCATCGACTGCGACGACACGAACGCCCGCATCATTACCGAAGGCTGCGGCATCCACGTCCGCCAGGGACAGGTGCACACGGTGCCCCTCAGCGCGCTGGTGCACATCAACGACTACGTGGACTGAGCCGTGCTCCCCATCGGAACGCACGTCACGATCCGCTCCGTCAACCACCTGGCCAAGCCGCACCGGCTCCAGCGTCTCGTCGGTCGTGAGGGAATCGTCGGCGATTACGACAACGGCATGAACATCGTCACCGCAATCGGCTCGGTCGTCCGCGGCTACTACGCCTTCCCCGACGACGCCCTCACCGCCACCGGCCAGGGCAGCCGACCCGACATGCCCCGCCGCTACCGCGTTCGCGGCTACTACGCGCCCGACGAATAGGAGAACCGCATGTCCTTCTTCTACCGCAAGCCGAAGACCCAGCAGTCCAGCCCCTACGGCCCCAACACGGTCGTCATCGACGATCACCGCAACTGGTGGGAGTGCGCCCGCTGCGGTTACCGCAACGAACTCGCGGCCGACTTCTGCGCGTGCGGCGCCGACGCCCGCCTCGCAGCCATCTAGGAGATCCGCTGTGCCCCTCGCCGACCACGTCAACCACCACGTCACCTACCAGGACCAGGGCCGTCCCGTCGGGGCGACCGACCCGCACCACGACACCGTCACCTGCCGCACATGCGGCGTCCGCATCCCCGAAGAGGAGAACTGACATGCCCAAGCAGCCCACCGAATCCCAGCTCGCCGAGTACGCCGACGAGAACGAGGCGCTCGCCAACTACCGGAGCGCCGAAGCCGCCCTGTACGAGAACACCGCGGCCGAGACCCGCGCTGGAGTCACCGGCGAGACCGCCGAGTACCACCGCCTCAACAACGCCGTCATCGCCGCGGGGAAGAAGCTGCCCACGCGGTACAAGTACCTGACCAAGAGCGTGTGACCGTGCCGATCACGTTCCGCAAGTCCATCCGCATCCTGCCCGGCGTGAAGCTGAACCTCGGCCGGCGCTCCCGCTCGATCACCATCGGCCCGAAGTGGTTCAAGAAGACGTTCTCCAGCACTGGCCGCACCACCACCTCGGCCGACCTGCCCGGACCGTTCGGATACCGCAGCAGCCGCAGGCGGTGACCCGCCTCACGCCCCGAACGCCCAGCGCGGTGCATTCCACCAACCCCATTCCCGCGAACGTAGAGACACAGCAAGAACTCCATCAACCAGCAGAGGAGAACCCCATGGCCCAGCCGTTCAAGGTCGTCAGCAAGGAGCGCAAGCACAACGGCGGCACCGCTCGCGTCGAACAGAACCAGCGAGGCGACCTGTTCGTCACGTGCACGGGCTGCAACACCGTGAAGGAAGTTGCCGCGATGGCGCCGGCGCTCTCCGTCCTCACGAGCCAGCACTAACGCCGTGTTCGCGACCGCGTTCGTGCTCTTGTTCGTGGCCCACATGGTCGCCGACTACGCCCTGCAAACCGACCGGCAGGCCAGCCTCAAGGCCGACCGCACCCGGGCCGGCTGGCGGGCGAACATGGCGCATGCTGGGACCCACGTGGCGGCGTGCGCGGTCGCTCTCACGGCAGGCGGCGCCCTCCTGGATGGCTCGCACATGCCGGTCGTCCGCAGCATCATCGCGATCGCCTGGATCGGCGCCTCCCACAGCCTCATTGACCGTCGGTGGCCCATCGCCTGGTGGATGGACAACCTCGGCTCCTCCGACTTCCGCAGTCGCGGCGGGGCACAGCACGTCGACCAGACCGCGCACATCTCGTGCCTCGCTATCGCTGCCTTTGTCATCGCGGCGTGACACTCACCCCCCGTGCCCTCGCCGTTCCGCGGCGGGGGCACGGTGCTGCCTGTTCCCCGGCGAACACCGGCGCGTGTCGGGCAGGATGGCGGCGTGTCCGTCCTGGAGTTCATATCGTCGCTGAAGTGGCCCATCGTCGTGCTGGTGGCATTCCTGAAGGCGCGCCTAGACGAGGACGAGGCGGTGGCCAGGGCGGCGAAGCCTGGTCCGTGGCATGCCGACGGCGGTTCGGTGTACGCCATCCACCCGACGGATGAGGCCGTCAGCTACACCGAGAGCGCAGACCACATCGCCCGCCACGATCCGGCGCGGGTGCTGCGCGAGGTCGAGGCCAAGCGGCAGCTGCTCGCGTTGCACGAGGAACACGAACGCATGGACCGGGAAACGTTCGAGGCAGAGGGCGAGCACGCTCGATCCCTCTCGTCGCTGCGTGCCGCCTACTTCGACGCTGCGCGCGTCCACGCCGCCGTGTACGCCGACCACCCAGAGTTCCGCGAGGAGTGGCGGCCGTGAAATGGCGCCGATGTCCGTCGCCGCCTCGCCTGGATCCTGTCCGTATCGCCGAGCTGGAGTGGGAGTTGTTCGGCATCCAGCCTGAGCGGGGCACGATGGCTGCAGCGGCGGTCGGCGTGAAACGCCTGGGGGACGCCCTGCGTGCCGAACCCAGTTTCGTCCAGCAGTGGGCCAACCCCGACCTGATCGGCGACGAGCTGCGCTAGTCCGGCCACTGTCGGGTGGGTGCCGCATCATGGGGCCAACCGCACCGCACGGAGGCCCACATGCACGTCGCAGCCCTCACCGTCTGCCCCGGTCGCGAGAACCACGCGTGGCGCCGCGCCGAAGCCGCCGGCACCCCGCACGAACTCGCCCCGCGCTACGGCGATCCTGTGCACTGCCCCCGCTGCACCGCCGACGCCCACCGACAACTCGCCGAACTCCCCGAACTCGTCGCCGCCGTCTCGCTGGAAGCCACCCACGGCAGCCGCGGCCCCAAAGTCGGCACGATCGGCCGCACCACACTCGTCGCCGCATGGCCCGGACAAGCCAGCCGGCTCCTCACCGACCACATCGTCGGCGGCATGCTCGAACTCGAAGAGGACATCCGCGAACTCCGCCAACTTCACGCGCGGGTCGGCAGCGGCACCGAAGGCCGAGCATTCACCGCCGCCACGCGATTCCTCACCGCACACCTCGACTGGGCACTCACCAACCACCCCGCCGCGCAAGAACCCCACGACCGCGACAGCGCCAACCCCGCCGCGCAAATCGCAGGCTGGCACCGAGCCGCCGAACGCTTCACCGCACGCGACAACCGGCTGGAGCACTACCGCGTCCCGTGCCCCCGCTGCAGCCTGCTCACCCTCTGCAAGGCCGACGGTGACGAATACATCGCCTGCCGCAACAACCTCTGCGAAGTCCTCCTGACCAGCACCGAATACCTCGCACACGTTCGCACGCTGGCCACCACGACACATCACGAAGAGTCGGGACTTGCCAAGATCTCGAACGCTGCGTAACGTTTGGGCCAGAGACATATGTCTCCACCCAAACTTCGAGCCCCGACCGGACACCGGTACGGGGCTCAACGCATTCCCGGGGGAGGCCACATGACCATCATCGACGGCGACCTCACCACCACCATGTGGATCACCGCCGAAGCCGCCGCAGCAGTCGGCGTCGACCCCGGCGTCATCCGCATCTGGGCCCACCGCGGCCACCTCCACCGCGTCAACCGCACCGGCCGGCCCATCTACCGCGCCATCGACGTCATACGAGCCGAAGCCGCAACCCGCACCAAGGCGGGCCGCACCTACGCCGCCTAACCCCCAGATCGCCGCGCTGCCCCCCGTCGCGCGGCCCGCAGGCCGATGCCAGAAGGTGACGCCTGCCACCGCGCGGCCCGCTGCGGGTCGGGCCGCGCGGACCTCCCTTGGCTCGTAGCTCAGTTGGTAGAGCAGCGCCCCGTTAAGGCGACGGTGGCAGGTTCGAACCCTGCCGAGCCAGCAAGCAGCAAACGACGGAGCCACACTAACGAGGCAGGCAACCGATGAGCCGCTGGGAAGAACCAGACGACGACTTCGACGACGACCAGGTGCACTGCTGGCACATCGAACCCGACACCACCTGCGACTGGAACATCTGCCGCCAACCCGAACGCCTCGCGGTAGGCGACTACGGCACCGACCCCGCACACGGACTCGCCACACCCAACCTCGACCGCATCCGCCGCACCCAGCCGTAGAAGGAGCCGCCGTGCAGACCCCGATGTACGCCAACCTCAACACGGGCACCCACGACGACCCCTTGCAGGAAGTCGCCGAGATCACCGTCATCGGCGGGAACTTCAGCGGAAGCGGAGGCGGCACCGTCACCTCGGCGGACATCACCGACGCCACCACCGTCGGCAAAGCCGTGCTCACCGCCGCAGACGCAACCACCGCACGCACCGCCCTCGGCGCCGGCACGTCATCGCTTGTGCTCGGCACCACCTCCACAACGGCACTCGCGGGCAACGACAGCAGGCTCACCGCACAGGCAGCAGGAACCGCGAGCGTCCGCGCACTCGGCACCACCGCCACCACCGCGGCAGCCGGCAACGACACACGACTCCTCACCGGCAGCGCGACCGCAATCAACGCCTCAACCGCCAGCGACGTCGCCGGACTCGTCTCCGACTTCAACGCCCTGCTCAGCGCACTCCGTGCCAGGGGCATCATCACCGGGACGTGACCAGGAGGAGCCCATGGCCTATAGCCCCGGCCGCTCCGGTGCACCCTGGTTACGGCTGCAGGCACGGGTCTACGCCGAGGAGACGCACTGCTGGTGGTGCCGGAAGTGGGTCGACCAGACCCTCGACCGAACGCATCGGATGAGCCGCACCGTCGACCACGTGCTCGAACTGTGGCAAGGCGGAGACCCCCTTGACCGCGGCAACTGTCGGTTGGCGCACCGGCGCTGCAACAGCAGCAAGTCCCAGGCGAGACGGCACCGGGAACGGCCCTCCGGCCTATCCGTGGACGCGTCAAGCCTGTGACCTGCGGAAACGGCCCTCCGACCATCTCGATGGCCCTCCAATGACGGCCGATCGCCACGTGATCAAGGCGTTGACCTGCATAAACGTTAGGATGTCCGTTTTTTGCCTGTAGGGCTCATTGACCCCGCCCACACTGAAAACCCTCTCCCCCCGCGACGTTTTCCTGGGAGCCCGATGATCTTGGTGGGGCTTTCGGTCTCTTCTCGCTCTGGCGATTCGGTGGCTCCGGCGGGGATCTCGCTGAGCGGATCAACCTCGGTCCCGGTGTGCCTGACCTGCTGGTTTCTAGTGTAGTGGGGGCGTGCGATGGCGGACAGCGTTTCGCCTGAACCGCCTGAAGGTCTTTCCGACCGCGGCATGCGCATGTGGAAGGCATCGACGACCGGCGCTCCCTTGACGCCGGGCCACATGGTCCTGCTGGAGGAGGCGTGCAGGGTCGCGGACCGCTGCGAGTTGCTGGACGGGTTGATTCGAGGCTTCGCTGGCCGGCTTGGTGGCGATTCGGATGACTCCGGCGAGGATTCGGGCGGCGCTGGCGCTATCACGGGCGTCTTGGCGGAGGCCCGCGCGCAGCAGTCTGCGCTGAAGGGGCTTCTGGCTGAGCTGCGGCAGGGACAACGGCAGCCCGACGGCAAGCCCAGATCACCAGCCACCCCGGGCCCGGACTCGACGGCGGGAGGCCCTGGTGTCTCAGACCTCACCGCCAAGATCGCGCAGCGCAGGTCCCAAGCCTCGGGTTGAATTGCACCCTCCCTACGCGTGGACGTATGGGCAAGAGGCGGCGGAGCTGTCGGCACGGGCCGGGCTGGTGTTGGACTCGTGGCAGCGCGACGCGATGGATCTCCTGCTGGCCTGTCGCGATGACGGCAAGTGGGCTTGCTACGAGTACGCGGAGCTAGTGGCCCGGCAGAACGGCAAGGGCGCCATCCTGGAGGCGCGCGCACTGGCCGGGTTCCTGCTGCTGGGTGAGCAGCTCATCATGTGGTCGGCCCACGAGTACAAGACCAGCATGGAGGCGTTCCGGCGGTTCAGGACGCTCCTACGGCGCCTCGGCGAGCAAGTCGGAAACAACGAGAACCTCCTCGACATCGACGGCGTCCGGGTCAAGATCTCGAACACGAACGGCGAGGAGAGCTTCGAGCGCCTCGACACCGAGGCCCGCATCAAATTCGTGGCCCGCTCGAAAGGCTCAGGCCGCGGTTTCTCCGGCGACGTCGTGATCATCGACGAGGCGTTCGCCTACACCCAGCTTCAGCAGGAGGCGCTGGGGCCGACGCTGCGAGCGAGGCCGAACCCGCAGATCATCTACACATCGTCGCCGCCGCTCGACGGATCGTCCGGCGACGTGCTGTTCATGCTCAAGGAGCGCGCCGACGCCGGGGGCGACGACTCGCTCGGCTTCCGCGACTGGGGCGCGGCCGGCAACCTCGACAACCTCGACAAGGTCGACCTGGACGACAAGGTCCTGTGGGCGGCGACGAACCCCGCATGGGGCAAGCGCGTCTCCGAAGAGGCAACGCAGCGAGACCGCCGCGGCATGTCGGACCAGGGATTCGCTCGGGAGATCCTCGGCGTCTGGCCGAAGCGCACGCAGGGCAACGTCGTCATCGACGCGGCCGCCTGGGCGCGGATGGCCGACGAGGCGTCGCAGCGCGTCGGAGCCGTCTCTGTCGCCGTTGACCTGTCGCCGCTGCGGGACTATGCGGCGGTGTGCGTGTACGGGGCGCGCGGCGACGAGTTGGGGCATGTGCAGCTTGCGGACTATCGGCCGGGGACGCGATGGGTTGTCGGGCGTCTGGCGGAACTGCGGGACGCCCTTGGCCCGGTTGCGGTGGCGATGGGCCGGGCGACGTTCGCGTTCCTCGAAGTCGAGCTGTCGAAGGCCGGCTTCGTGCGGCCGGACGACATGGAGAACCCGGAGTCGGGCGACCTCGCGGTGACTGGGCCGATCGAGATGGCCGCGGCAACCGGGCAGTTGCTGGAGGCGGTCCGCGAGGAGTCATTCCGCTATGTGCCGTCCAGGCCACTCGACCTTGCGGTGGCGGGCGCCAAAACGAGGCAGACCGGGGACACGATCGCGTGGACCCCGAAAGGTGCCGAGGTCGACACGTCGCCTTTGGTCGCCATGTCGCTGGCCCGATGGTCCTTCGTCACTCGACAGCACCTGCTTGAGGGCGCCGACTACGACGTGCTCAGTTCAGTCTTCTAGGAGGGAGTCGCTGTGCGAAATCCCTTCCGGCGTGGCCGCCTTGCGCGGCAGCCCAGCGCGGATCCGGTGCTTGTGGGCGACACGTGGATGGATCCGTTGACGGTGCCTGCGCCACGGTCGTGGCGGTCGGCGGCGGCGGCGGTGTGGCGGCGACGCCTCGGACGGTTGGGCGGTGGCGTTCGGCGCGCCGGCGGCTGGGTGCTCGGCGTGGAGTCGCGCGGCGGCGTGGAGCGTCGGGCGATCACGTCGCTGCCGTGGGCTGCGGGTGGCGAGTCGCCGACGGCGGCGGTGGGCCCAGACCGGGCGATGCGGCTCGCGGCGATGTGGGGCTCGGCACGCATTCTCAGCACGAATCTCGCGAGCGTGCCGATTCGGCAGTACCGGTCGGCGGGTGATGCCCAGCGCGGCATGCCGCTGGCGTCTCTCTTCACTTCTCCGGCCAGTCAGGGCACGTTGCACGACTGGATTCAGCGTGCGGTGATGAGCATGGTGCTCCACGGAAACGCAGTCGGCTTCGTGACCCTTCGGGACTACCTCGGGTACCCCACGCAGATCGAGTGGCTGCCCCGGTCGTGGGTGCAGGTGATCGACACGAACCCGCCGGGCACGCCGGGGTCCTTCGTCAACCCGATCTGGATGGTCCTCGGCCAGCAGGTAGCGAGCGAGGACATCGTCCACATCCCGTGGATGGCGGTCGCAGGCCGAGTGTGGGGCCTGTCGCCAATGGCCGCGTTCGCCACGAGCGTGTCCACTGGGTTGAGCGCGCAGGAGTACACGGACACCTGGTTCACCAGCGGGGGCGCCCCGCCGGGGGCGTTCAAGAACGTCAACCAGGTCGTCGACCAGAAGGACGCCGAGGTCATCAAGGCCCGTTTGGTGGCTGCGATCCGGACGCGGCAGCCGATCGTGTACGGCAAGGACTGGGACTTCTCCACGATCCAGTTGCCGGCGGCCGAGGTCTCCTTCGTCGACACCATGCGCATGACGGCGAGCCAGATCGCCGCGATCTACGGGGTGCCACCGGAGCTTGTGGGCGGCGAGACCGGCGGCTCCATGAGCTACTCCAGTCCGCAGGGCCGTGAGATCGAGCTGATCCAGCTGACGCTGCTGCCGTGGATTTCGAAGCTCGAAGAGCACCTGTCGGTCTTGCTGCCGCGGGGCCAGTTCGTGTGCTTCGACGCGGACAGTCTGGTCCGTCTGGATCCGGTGGCGCGTTGGACGATGTACGAGAAGCAGCGCCTGATCGGCGCAACGAACATCGACGAGATCCGCGACCGCGAGCACATGGCGCCGCTGCCGGACGGCAAGGGCCAGGACTACACGCCGCTGCCGATCGCGGCCGGCGCGAAGATTTCGCCGCCGATGATCCGGAGCGACGACGGCGACGACATGCCGGCGCGGCTGCGCGCGATCCCCGGCGAGGGAGGGCGACGCGGTGGCTGATCAGGGAAACATCACGACACCGGATGCGGCAGATCTGAATGCGGCAGCTCGGGCATATGCGACGGCGCAGGGCTGGACGATGCCGGACGGCTCGTATCCGATCCGGCCGGCGAACATGCACGGTGCGGACGACTTGGCTGCGGCTATCCGCGCGGTCGGCCGCGGGGGTGGTTCGCACAACGCGATCCGCGCCCACATCATCAAGCGCGCCCGGGCTATCGGCCTCGGCGAGAAGATCCCCAGCGACTGGGGGGCCGACGGCAGCATCGGCGGCCAAAACAGCCTTGGAGGCAGCCCCGTGGTGGACATCGAGCGCCGGTTCACCTCCGGCGACACCGGCAAGGCCGAACTGCGCGCCGTGGACGGCGATCGAATGACGATCGGCGGCTACGCGGCCGTGTTCAACCGCAACAGCAAGAACCTCGGTGGCTTCATCGAGGTCGTCGACCCGATCGCGTTCAACCAGGCCCGTGGCGACGGCTGGCCGGACGTGATCGCCCGGTACAACCACGACGACAACCAGCTCCTCGGCACGACCGCGGCGGGGACGCTGCGGATGGGCCTGGACGCCTACGGCCTGTCCTACGACGTGGATCCGCCGAAGGCGATGGCGCATGTCGCGGAGCTGGTGCAGCGCGGCGACGTCCGCAAGTCGTCGTTCGCGTTCCGCACGGTCGACGACGACTGGACGATGACCGAGCAGGGCTATCCGCTTCGGCGCCTCACCGGCGTACAGCTGGTGGATGTGGCGCCGGTGAACACTCCGGCCTACGCGGACACGTCGGCCGGTCTGCGGTCGCTGGCTGAGAAGTTCGAGGTGGAACTCGAAGAGGTCCGCTCGATGGCGCAGGCCGACGAGCTGCGGAAGTTCTTCGTCCGCAGTGACAAGGACGGGAAGTCCCGTCCGGCGCCGAAGAAGGGCCTGTTCGGTCCTGCGGCGGCGATGGCGCTCCTGGAGCGCAAGGAAGACCCCTACGTCTGACCTTCGGGTCCGGCTCTCGCAGCTACAGCACCATCAAGCCCCCCGCCATGCGGGGGCGGCACGCCGTCCTTGGACCGCGTAGCCGCGTCGTCACGGCGCCGCCTTGGGTAGCCCCCGGTCGGCGTCCGCTCCGGACGCGGTGAAGCACACAACGGGCCGACATGCGACACGGATTGAGTGATCAGCGGACCGCCGGTTGCGCACAGGCGCCGGCCTCCTGGCACCCGTTGGGGTGTGGGACCGCGAGGGCTCCCGGTTCGAGATCGATTTCGAACGGACGGGAGTCCTTCCATGCCGGACATGGTGCAGTCGCTGCGGGATCGCCGCGGCAACGTATATGAGCAGATGAAGGCCATCGCCGACAAGGCGAGCGAGGCCAACCGCAACTTCTCGGCCGAGGAGCAGGGCCAGTGGGATGCGATGAACCAGGAGCTGGACCAGCTCGACACCCGCATCAAGGCGGCCCTGGACACGCAGCAGCGCGCCAAGGATGCCGACGACGCCCTGAGCGCCCTGCACGGCAAGGGCAAGAAGCCCGCGTCGCAGCAGCGCGGCCAGGACCGTGGAGAGCAGCGCGGCGAGGGCGGCGACAGCGCCGAGGAACTGCGTTCCTGGATGCGCGGTGAGAGCCGCAGCCGCTTCTTCGAGGTGCGGCCGGAGGGCCCGATCGACTGGCGCAAGGTGCAGTCCCGTGCCCTGACGGTCGGGACCGCGACTGCGGGCGGCGACACGGTGCCGACCAGCTTCTACGACCGACTGGTCGAGAATCTGATCCAGAACAGCGCGATCATGCAGTCCGGTGCGACGATTCTCAACACCGCGGGTGGCGAGACCATCCAGGTCCCGAAGACCACCGCCCACAGCACGGCGTCGCTGGTGGCCGAGGGCGACACCATCACCGAGTCTGACCCGGTGTTCGGTCAGGTCGAACTGGGGGCGTACAAGTACGGCGCCCTCATCCAGATCAGCCGCGAGCTGCTGGACGACTCGGGTGTGGACCTGGAGGGCTACCTGGCCATGCAGGCCGGGCGGGCCCTGGGCAACGCGTTCGGCGCGCACGCCATCACCGGCGACGGTTCGGCGAAGCCGCATGGCGTGGTGCACGACGCGAGCACCGGCGTGACCGGCGCCACCGGCGTGTCCGGCGCGTTCAGCTCCGACAACCTGATCGACCTGTTCTTCTCCGTCATCGCCCCGTACCGCAAGTCCGCGGCGGCGACGTGGATGATGGCCGACAGCTCGATCGCGAACGCCAGGAAGCTGAAGGACACCACCGGCCAGTACATCTGGCAGCCGGGCCTTCAGGCGGGCGTCCCGGACACCATCATGGGCAAGCCGGTGCTGACCGAGCCGAACGTGGCCGCGGTCGGCCTGGGCGCGAAGTCCGTGGTGTTCGGCGACATGTCGCAGTACTTCGTGCGCATGGCTGGCGGTATCCGCTTCGAGCGGTCCGACGACTTCGCGTTCGACTCCGACCTGGTGACGTTCCGGGCGCTGATGCGCGCGGACGGCGCCCTGGTGGACTTGACCGGAGCCGTCAAGACGTTCGCCGGCGGCGCAAGCTGACCATCTGCGGGCACCCCGCGTACAACGGGGCGCCCGCAGCCGTCCATGACGAAAGGGGCCGCGCATGTCAGCGCCGACCATCCTCAATGCGGCCACTGGCCAGTGGGTGCACGCACCGGCCATCGCCGCCCCATCCGGTGGGACCACGTCCGACACTCAGGCCCGCACCGCGATCGGGTCGATCCTCGCGGTGCTGCGCGAGGCTGGCATCATCGCGGGCGCCACGCACCTGCCTCTCAACCAGGGCTGGAATGGCGCCCTGAAGAAGATCGTGCTGGACGGCGGCATCTCCGCTCCGACGGGCGGAACCGCGGACAGTGACCTGCGCACGGGAATCGGGTCGGTCATCGGCGTTCTGGCCACCCAGGGCCTCATCAACGGAGGTACCGCAGACCCGACGTTCGTGCTGGGTTCGGACGGCCAACTGACCACCGCCGGAATCGACGATCTCGATGTCGACGGCACCGGGGACGACAACGGCCGCACGGCCATCAACTCTGCGCTCGCGGCGATGCGCGCCGCGGGCCTCATCGCCTAGGAGCCGCCGTGAAGATCCGCATGAAGGTCGACATCTCCGGTAGCAGGAACGGGCATCCGTGGCCGAAGCGCGGCGGCGTGGTCGATCTGCCGCAGGACGAGGCGGTGCACATGTGCAAGACCGGCATGGCCATCCCAGTCGCCGACGACGGCCACGTGGAGACCGCGGTGGATAAGGCTCCCGTGGAGACGCGGGAGGCGATGACGAAGGGGTCCGCGGCGCCTGTCGTGCCAGCGGCGGCGAAGAAGGCTGCGGATAACCCGGAGTCGGACGACAACAAGCCCAAGGAGCCCGCTCCTGTGAAGCGCGGCCCCGGTCGGCCCCGAAAGCCTGCTGTGACGAAGCCGGAGCCCGGCGAGAAGTGAGGTCGTCGTGCCGCTGCTGACGCTCGCGCTGGCGAAGGAGCAGTTGAACATCACCACGTCGACCACGGACGCCACGGTGCAGCTGTGGGTGGACGCGGCGACGTCGGCGGTGGAGAAGGCGACAGGTCGGATCGTCGATGAGCGTAGCTTCACCGATGAAGGCGATTTCGGGTCTGGCGGCACGAGCTTCATGCTGTCGAATGTGCCGGTCACCGGGATCACGTCGGTGGCGTCTGTGGACGAGTCGACGTCGTGGGATACTGCGGGTCTGCACGTCAATGCGGAGTCTGGTGCTGTGACGGTGCTGGGTGGTGGGCCGCCTCTGCGGGGGCTGGTGTCGGTCTCGTACACGGCCGGTATCGCCGAGCCGCCTTCGAACTACCAAGTGGCGGCTCTGATCATCCTTCAGCACTTGTGGTCGACGCGTCGGGGGACGATGGGTGTGCAGCGTGCCGGTGACGACGAGGTGTACATGCCGCAGCTGGGGTATGCGGTGCCGCGCCGGGCGGTCGAGCTCCTCGGTCTGAGCTTGCCGGGGGTGGCGTGATGGGCTGGCAGACAGTGGTTCCGGCGGCCCTGACCAGGCTGGTGCAGATCGCTCAGGACGCGCCGGAGCTTGAGGGCGTGGTCGTCCGGGACGGCCCTGCGATGGAGGACAGTACGCAGTTGCGGGTGCTGTACATCGGCTGGGCCGGCGGGACCGAGGACACCGACGTTGAGACGCAGGTCGCGAGCGAGGGTCTGGGTGGGAATCCGGATCGGGAGCAGGCGACGGTTCGCTGTACGGCGTGGGTGCTGGCTGGTGAGCCGTCCGTGTCGTCGGTGCGGCAGGCTGCTTACGCCATCTTGTCGGGGCTGGGCGCTGCGATCGACCGTGACCGGACGCTGGGCGGTGCGGTGATGCGGGCGACGGTCGGTTCCCACACGCTGACGCAGCAGCAGACGTCGGGTGGCACGCAGGCGGCCCTGACGTTCGAGGTCAACACCGACGGCTACACCAAGCGCTGATCTACTCCTCGACGGTCCCGCCGAGCACTTTCGCGATCTTCGGTGCCATCTGCTTGCTGAGCTTGACCGAGGCGGCGTTGTCGCTGGCGAGGGTGACGGCCCAGGTGTCGCCGGTGACGGCGATGCCTCCGAAGCTCTGCGAGAGGCCGGTCCACGTGACGAGCGCCTGGTGGTTGCGGAACATGTTGATGCCGCTGTCGCCGGGTGCGGGCCCGGACTTTTCGGTGACGTCGAAGTCGTAGGACGCGTCCATGCCGAGGCTGGCGCTGGTGTCGTCGCTGTTCTTGTGAAGCATCGACACGACGAACCCGTTGGCTTCGAGCTTGTCGGCGATGGCCTGCGCCGAGGCGTAGTGGCCGCCTGCTGGTGTTGCACTGCTGCCGGCGGGTGCCGCGTTGGCGGTGGGCGTGTCGTGGACGGTGTGGGTCTTGGCCGGCCCGAACGCGGCCCATCCGCCGGCGCCGATGACGAGCCCTGCGATTCCTGCTGCGGCTGTTGCGGCGTGTCTGTTCATCCGTCCCCCTCTGTTGCGGTTCGCCCGCACTATCCCATGCCTGTTCGCGGTCTGCGACGGCTTCGTTTCATCTCGTTAGGAGGGGCCGTGGCGGCTCTTGCGACTCATCAAGTCCCCCTGGTGGGGCTGCAGCTGGATGCCCAGCTCGTGGCGGCCACGTCGGGTGGTGACACTGCTCTCACGGGTGGCGGCGTGTTCCTGGCGGTGAAGAACGCTGACTCGGCGAGTCACACGGTGACGCTGGCGACGCCGGGGACGGTGGACGGTGACCTTGCGGTCGCGGACCGGACTGTGACTGTGGCAGCCGGGAAGGTCGAGTTCATTCCGCTGACGGCGACGTACCGGGACCCCGGCACGGGCCGGGCCAGCATCACCTACGACGGCGTCACCAGCGTCTCGGTGGCCGTGGTCCGGGTGGCGTCGTGATGGCAACCACTGTGCGGATGCAGCATCCGACCCTGCCGGGCCAGGGCATCACCGTGGCGGCGAGCGCCGTGCCGTACCACCAGGCGGCCGGATGGGAGCTTGCGCCTGAACCGGAGCCGGCGCCCCGCAATCCGAAGCCGCTGGACCTCAAAACCACCGACGATGCCCCGGCCGACGCCGGCGCTTCCGCATCTTCCGACAGCGACAGCGAGACGCCCAAGCGGCGGCGCACGCAGACCCCCAAGGAGGAGTCATGACTGCTACCCCAATCGCCGCGACCGTTCGGTACTTCCGGCCGGAGGTCACGAAGGTCTACTGGGTGCCGACCATCAGCAACCCCGCGGCCCCGTCGCGCGCCGAGTTGGATGCGGGCACCGACCTCACCGACGAGGTCTCCGACATCTCCGGATGGTCGGTGACCTCGGACACCGTCGACACCCCGGACCTGGGTACCCGTTTCACCGGCAAGATCCCCGGGATGATCTCGGCGGACGACAGTGCGCTGACGTTCTACGCGGACAACCGCGGCCTGGACGTTCGCGGGCTGCTGACCCGCGGCCAGAACGGGTTTGTGGTGTGGCTGGATGAGGGGGACGTCGTGGACTACTTCATGGACGTGTTCCCGGTACGGATCTCCTCTGTCCCGAAGGTTCGCGACATGACCAACGCCTCGACCCTGACCGTCAACTTCACGGTCACGAGCGAGCCGCAGGAGAACGTCACCATCCCCTCCTGATGTCCGTCACCGGCAAGGACTTGGCGCAGATCTCCCGCGAGCTGCGGAAGATGAACGACAAGACCATCGTGAAGGGGTTCCGGAAGGAACTCCGGAGGGCCGCGTCGCCCCTGGTTCCGGCGGTGCGGGCGTCGATCCGCCGTATCCCTTCGAAACGGCCGTACAGCGCGGCTGGCTTGCGGGGGCAGATGTCGCGGTCGACCGCGTTGCAGGTGAAGACGACCGGCAAGCAGGCGTCCGTGATCATCCGGGTGGACGGCCGGAAGATGCCGCAGCACGCGAAGGCCGTGCAGGCGTACATGGAGGGCAGTAAGAGTCCTTGGCGCCACCCGGTGTTCGGGAACCGCGAGGTCTGGGTACAGCAGCCCGCGCAGCCGTACTTCTACAAGGTCATGGCGACGGCCGGCCCGCGGGCGCGTCTCGCGGTCGGTCGCGTCATGGACGACATCAGCAAGAAGATCACCTGAGAGAGAGAACAGTCATGGCGTTGACCCGCGACGCAATCCTCGCGATCTCGACCGCTCCGCAGGTGGAGGAGGTGCAGATTCCTGAGTGGGGCGACAGCGTGTTCGTCAAGGGCATGTCGGGCGTGGAGCGCGATGCGTTCGAGATGTCTTCCCGCCACAAGGGCGAGACGGACCTGCGGAACTACCGGGCTCGGTTCCTGGTGCGAACTTTGGTGACCGAGTCGGGGGTGCGGATCTTCCGCGATGAGGATGCGGCGACTCTCGGCAAGCATCCGAGCCGGGTGATCCAGCGGATGTTCGACGTGGCCAGTCGCCTGTCGGGGATGGATGACGACGAGGCGGAGGAGATGGAGGGAAACTCCGAGGAGGAGACGGCGTCGGCGACGGCGGATGGCTCCGATTCACTCTCGTTCTCGCCCGCGACCTCGGGTGCACACGCGCTGAACTCCTCGCGCGTACCGACAGTCGCGAGCTGACTCTCTGGCAGTTGCTGTACCAGGTTGAGGCGGAGGAGCGTGCCGCCGATGAGGCTGAGGCCGCCGCCATGAAGTAGCTTCCGCACCCATGCCTTGAGCCGCCGGCTCCCGTCTCTCCGAGGGGGCCGCGGTGGCGATCAAGACGACTGGTGTCCGGTACGACCTGATCGCCAAGGACGGCGCGTCGAAGGTCTTCGACAAGGCCGGGAGGTCGGCGTCGAAGCTGGACGGCGGTCTGGGGAAACTCGCGCAGTCCGCGGCGAAGTTCGGCGCGGTCATGGGCGCTGCGGTCGCCGGCGCGCTGGCGGTGTCGGCGGAGAAGGCCGTTGAGTTCCAGACGTCCATGCTCAAGATCCAGACCCAGGCGGGGGCGACGTCCAAGGACGTGGGCACCTTGTCCAAGCAGGTGTTGGCGCTGGGCAAGACGACTCAGCAGGGACCGCAGCAGCTGTCTGAGGCGCTGTACCACCTGAAGTCCGTCGGTATGGACAACGTCGATGCGATGAAGTCCCTGAAGGTCGCGTCCGATCTGGCCGCGGTGGGCGGCTCGGATCTTGAGGCGACCGCGAACGCCTTGGCTGGCGCGTGGCGTACCGGGATCAAGGGTGCGCAGACGTTCGGTGAGTCCGCGAAGACCGTCAACGCGATCATCGGCGCCGGCAACATGACCATGCAGGACATGGTCGCCGCGCTCGGCACCGGAATCCTCCCGACCGCGAAGACCTTCGGCCTCACGTTCTCCCAGGTCGGGTCTGCACTGGCCCTGTTCACCGATGAGGGCGTCGACTCGGCGAGCGCGGCCACCCGCCTGCGCATGTCGATCAGCCTGCTCGGAGCTCCGTCCGCTGCGGCGAGTAAGCAGCTCGCGAAGATCGGCCTGACGGGCGACATGCTGGGCAACGCGATGCGCGGCAAGGACGGCATCATCGGCGCGGTCACCCTGCTGAAGCAGCACTTGGACTCGTCGGGTCTGTCTGCGACGCAGTCGGCAGCGCTGCTGTCCCGGGCGTTCGGTGGCGGCAAGTCGTCGTCGGCAATCCTGAGCATGGTCAACAACCTGGATGTGCTCAAGAAGAAGCAAGTCCAGGTCAACGACTCCATGGGCAAATTTCCTGCTGCAGTCGCGGCGCAGAAGAAGACAGTCCAGGCCCAGTTCGACCTGATCAAGTCGAACCTTCAGGTGATGGAGATTGAACTCGGCGACAAGGTGCTGCCGCTGCTGTCGAGGGCTGTGGTCTACCTCAACAAGACTGCTCTGCCCGCGGTCGGCAAGG
The DNA here is from genome assembly GCF_056859195.1 of Streptomyces sp. NH27. NCBI lineage: Bacteria > Bacillati > Actinomycetota > Actinomycetes > Kitasatosporales > Streptomycetaceae > Streptomyces > Streptomyces sp. NH27. The sequence continues at coordinate 23,954 of NZ_JACEGK010000001.1, read as the reverse complement.
TGACGTCGTCCCTTGAGCACATGATTCCGGTCGGGAAGATCGAGGGCGACCTGAAGGCCGCGACTGGATTCGTGTCGGAGTTCATCGGCGCGCTGAAGCCGCAGAAGGCGAAGGTGAGTGTCACCCCGGAGGTGAAGAGCCTCTCCAAGCTCCCGGCAAGTGCGCTGGAGTTCGGGGATGTCCTGCCGAAGGCGAAGGCCACGTCGCAGGCGCAGCAGCTCGGCGCAACACTCCGTACCGCCCTGTCGGGCGGTTTCGGGGATGCGGTCAAGTCCCTCGACTGGAAGGGTCTCGGCAGCAGCCTCGGCAAGGGATTGGACACTGCTTTCGGGTACCTGACCGGGCAGTCGAAGAAGCTTGGCCAGGACATCTCGAAGGTCGTGCAGGGCATCGACTGGGTTAACGTCGGCAAGGGTTTCGGGGCTACCGCGATCCCGTTCGCGATCGGCCTCATCGACAACATATTTGCGCCGCTCTTCTCTCTGGACTTCTGGAAGAAGCACTGGCTCGACACCATCATCGCCGTCATCAGCGTGGTTCCCATCGGCAAGGTCGGTGACGCGGTTGGCCGGGTCTTCTCGAAGATTCCGTGGGGTGACGCGGTCAAGGGCATCGGGCAGACGCTGGACCGGATCCCGTGGGTGCGGACCCTTGACTGGGCGTCGTGGATTGGCCGGACGACGAAATCCGCCACCACGGCCGCCGGTGACCTCGTGTACCGGCTCTACACGGAGTTCACGCAGTCGTTCAGCCGAACCTTTCCTGCGCTGGGGAAGTGGATCGGTACGGAACTGAGCCTCATCCCGACACGTATCGGCCTGATGGGCTTGGAGTTGAAGTCGGCCTTGGCGAAGGGCTTCACCACCCTGACGGACAGCGTGCCTGGTGTGTCCGGGAAGTTCGTGCGGATCGTGCTGCGCTACCTGGGGAAGTTCGCCTTCTACCAGGCCGGCGTGAACCTCATCGAGGGCCTTTACGACGGGGTTGTTGGAAAGCTGGCAGGCGCGGCGAAGTGGACGAAGTCACACATCGTTGATCCGGTCGTCTCCAGTGTGAAGTCCTGGTTCGGAATCCACTCGCCATCGACCGTTTTCGCGGGTATCGGCGGGGACCTAATCTCCGGTCTGTACCGCGGCGTCGAAGCGGCCATCTCGGGTGTCGGTAAGTGGATTTCGGCCCACGTCATCTCGCCGATCACGAGCCGCTTCTCTGGCGCTGGTTCATGGCTGATCGGCCGTGGCCACTCGATCATCTCCGGTCTGTACGGCGGCATCACGGGCGCCCTGGGTGGCGTCGGCAAGTGGGTGTCGTCGCACGTCAAGTCGCCGATCGTGAAGGCTGTCGTGTCGCCCACGAAGTGGCTGGCCAGCGACGGCGGCAACTTGATCCATGGGTTGCTGTCCGGCGCGTCGGCGGTCATGAACGACGCAAAGACCGGCATCGGCCACTGGGCCGGGCAGGTTAAGTCGAAGATCGTCGGCAGCATCAAGTCCGTGTTCGGCATCCACAGCCCGAGCAAGGTGATGGCCGAGCTGGGCGGGCACATGATGACGGGCCTGATGAACGGCCTGCTTCAGGGCAAGGACGTCCTCAACGCTGCGGTCAAGGGGCTTTTCCATTCGCCGCTCGATGCAGCCAAGGGACTCCTCAAGGCTGGGGTCAGTCTGCCCGCGAAGTGGGCGAACCAGCTCGTCGGGGGTGGCGGCGAGGACAACAAGGGCTTCGGCGCGAAGGCAGCCGGCGCGGCCCAGTCGTTCGCCAAGTCGATCCTCGGCAACTACAACTGGGGTGCCAACGAATTCGGGCCGCTGAAGTCGCTGTGGAACGGGGAATCCGGCTGGAACTACCGAGCGGAGAACGCCTCCAGCGGCGCCTACGGCATCCCGCAGGCGCTGCCGGCGTCCAAGATGGCGTCGGCCGGCTCGGACTGGAAAACCAACTACAAGACGCAGATCTTGTGGGGTCTTTCGTACATCCGGGACCGCTACGGCACCCCTGCTGAGGCGTGGAGCAAGTGGCAGGCCCGGAGCCCGCACTGGTACGCGAAGGGAGGTCTCGCGCAGTTCGGCGAGACGGCCTGGGTGGGCGAGCGCGGGCCCGAGCTGATGCAGGTGACGAAGCACGGCACCCGCATCTACAACAACACCGACTCCCTCGCCCTCGCCAAGGGCGCGGGGATCAAGATTCCTGGGTACGCGTCGGGCACCGTGTCGGTGTCCACCGCGCAGGCACGGGTGGATGCAGCCCAGCGGGCGTATGAGGCGGCGAAGGAGCGGGAGGACCGGGCCCGCAGCAAGGCGGCGCTGGCCGCGGCGAAGGCCGATCTCCGGGCGGCACAGCTGCGTCTGGCTGCGGCGAAGAAGGAGCTGGCGGCCGCAACCTCGGCGGCGAAGCGGTCCAAGACGGCCCGCACGACCGTCAGCAACGCCCTGTCCAACGGCTTCCTGAAGACGCTGGAGACCGGGACTGCGTCGGCGATCGCGTCGGCCGTGAAGAGCATGAACACCAAGCTGCAGAATGCCGGGTACGGCAGCATGGTCGCGGGCAACAACAAGACCGCGACGAAGCTCGGCTCTCTGGCGACGCAGAAGGCCAGCATCGCGTCGCAGATCTCTGCGGCGAAGTCCTACGCGAGCGATCAGGCGTCGAGCCTGGGTGACTTCCTGGGGATCGGGGACACGTCGGCGACGTCGGTGTCCAGTCTGATCATGCAGATGCAGCAGTCGCAGTCGACCGCGAAGACCTTCGCGTCGGAGATCGCGAAGTTGTCGAAGATGGGCCTCAACAAGACCCTCCTGTCGCAGGTCGCGGACCAGGGGCCGGGCGGATCGTTGGCGACGATGCTCGCCGGCGCGTCGTCCTTCGACATCAAGAACCTCAACGCGCTCGCGGCCAGTCAGAACAAGCTGACCACGTCGTTCGGCAACACCATGGCCGACGCGATGTACGACAGCGGCGCCCAGGCCGGAAAGGGCTTCCTCACCGGGCTGCAGGCGCAAGAGTCCGCGATCCAGAAGGAGATGAACAAGCTCGCGACGGGCATGGTCGCGACCATCAAGAAGAAGCTGAAGATCAAGTCGCCGTCGCAGGTGTTCAGAGACCAGGTCGGCAAGCAGGTCGCGCTGGGCATGGCGGCCGGCATCGCGGTGCACGGCCCGAAGGCCGTGTATGCGGCGCAGCGGATGGCGGACATGACCGCGGCGGTGCGTGCACGGGGCGGCTCATTCAGTGGATCCGGTTCCGCGGCTGCGGTGCACGAGACCCATGTCCACGTCCACTTCGACGACGAAGCGCTGCGCGGCCTGATCGATGTCCGTGTCGCCGAGGGCGTCGAGGCCGGGCATGCGGATCTGGTGGCGGCGGCCAGGAACACCGGGGGTGCGTAGTGGCGATCCCCGGGAACTTCCTGTCGGCGGTGGCGGAGATGGTCGACCCGGACACGTCCGGGTGGACCGCCTCCCTCAACTGCACCAGGAGCTTGGGCAGCGGCGGCCGGAACGGCGACGGGGTCCTGACGCTCACCAGCGTGGCCAGCGGCGAGATGCAGGGCTCGACGACCGCGGCCTACCCAGTGACGGCAGGCTCGACGTACCAGGCGTTCGCCGATGCGGCCTCTGCGAATCAGGCGGAGCGGATCGGCATCCAGTGGCTGACCGCGTCATACGCGACGGTGGGCAGTACCACCTGGTCTCTCACCACGAACGCGGCTTCGGCGTCCTGGCACCGCGTCAGCGTTGCCGGTACGGCGCCGGTGGGTGCGGTGTACGCGCGGGTTGTGCTGTCCGCGACCACGACGGCGAGCGCAAAGACGCACTTCTTCGAGAACGTGTACCTCGGGGCGCCGAAGACGACGTCGGGGAACCTGCTGTCGTTCAACGCCGAATCCGGCGGTGACGTCGATTCCACTGCGTGGGTGTCCGACGCGAACTGCACCGTGACCAGGGATGTTCCTGTCGTGTCGTGGCCGGCGACCTGGTACTACTCCGGCGGCGAGGTCGTAAAGGCCACGACAACGGCCAACGGCAACATGTCCATCAAGTGCGCCGAGCAGCCGGGCGTGCAGCCGGGCGTGGACTACCGCGGCTACCTGTACATCAACGCGCCTAGCACGTCGTCGGCGTGCTGGGTGGAACTGCGTTGGTACGACGTCTCCGGTACCCAGATCTCCACCAAGAGGGCGACGCTGGCGCACCCGGCGGCCCTGGGCTGGTACCGGCAGTACGTGTCCGGGTTGGCCCCCACATCCGCCGTAACACTGGTTTTGGCGGCCGGCGTCACTTCGGCAACGGCGGCACAGGTGCTGCGTGTCGAGGGTGCTGTCATTCAGCGGGCCGACACGTCGCCTGTCGCCATCGGCACCGTCATGCCGTTTGAGGATGCCAGTTTCGAAGAGGGCGTCGGGCAGTGGACCGTCGTGTCCGGAGTCGCAACGATCGCGAGGTCGACGCCGTGGAGTTCCTCGGGGTTCGATGGCGCCTACGACCTGGTGGTGACATCCTCAACGGCCACGACGAGCGTTCTGGCGTCGGGCAAGTACCCGGTCGTGGCAGCCGCGAACTGGCGGGGGCAGATCCAGTTCAATTCCGCGTCCGGTTCGTGGCCGGTGGCTCCCCAGATTCGCTTCTACGACGGCTCGGGCACGAGCCTGAGCGTCTCAACGTTCCCGGCGGACACGCTTGTGCCTGCCGGGTCGTGGTGGCAGGACTGGAATGACGTGGTCGCGCCGGCCGGTGCGGTGACGGCCCGGATCGAGGTCAGCATCACTGCGCCGTCGGCGGGTGCGGTGTGCCAGCTCGATGCGGTGGCGTTGATGGAGACGGCGCCTTCGTTCACGGCGTCGGCTGACTCCGTTCACGGCCTGGTGACGCTGGTGATGCGTGAGCTGCTCGTGGGCGAGACGCTGACGCTGTACCGGATGGTCGGTTCTTCGCAGTCAGTGGTGCGCGGCCCCGCTGGTGCCATGCAGGGCGTTGTGGTGACGGCGGCGCAGATGGTCGTGGAGGACTACGAGGCGCCGATCGGCGTGGACGTCTGGTACCGGTACGAGCAGTACGACGCGACTTCGGGTGCCTACGTGGGCGACGGGGAGACGGCCACGGTGCAGCTCACGCTGGCGGACCTGTCGGATTGCTGGATCAAGGACGTGTCGCAGCCGCAACGCAACCTGCTCGTGAGGGCCAGCGCAGCTCCGGACTGGCAGCGGTCGATCGAGCAGACCGAGTACCGCATCCGAGGGCGCCGCAACTCGGTGATCCTGTCGGATGTGCGCGGTGGTCTCAACGGCACATTGCAGGTGTGGACGGATGACGATGCGGGTCGCGGCGCGCTCCACTTCGTCCTGGACACCGGCAACCCTCTGCTGATCCAGTTCTCTCCAGGGCTCGGCTTGGACGACGCCTACTACACGGTCGGGGACATCACGGAGAGCCGCCCGGTGGCGTATGGCGGGGAACCGCGCAGGCTGTGGTCGTTGGCGTTGGCAGAGCAGGACCCTCCGATCGGCGGCGTGGGCGGCACTGCCGGCTGGACCGTGCAGGACGTCCTCACGGCCTGGGGGTCCGTCCTGGACGTCTCCAACGCATATGCGACGGTTCTGGATCTGGTCCTCGACAACCGGGAGTCGTGATGTACACGCCCCCGAGTAGTCGGTTCCTCGCGGCCTTGAACTACAGCCACCGCGTGGTGACCCGGGTTGAGTTGGTCCTCACGGACGGCACTGTGCAGGACCTCGACCACACCGGCGGCAGCGTGACCGTGGACCGGTCGGCGACCGCCCGCCGAACCTGCTCGATCACTCTCGCCGACACGAGCCTCATCCCGCGGACCGCCGCTGACAAGGTCTCCGTGTACGGGGCCCAGGTGCGGGTGTTCCGCGGTATCGGATACCCCGACGGAACCGTCGAGACCGCCCCGATCGGTGTGTTCCGCGTCGAAGAGGTCGCCGGCGACGTCGACATCGGCCCGGTGACCATCAGCGGCAGCTCGATGGAGGCGCAGATCGCCGACGCGGTCTTCACCGCCCCAACGACGGTGCAGTCCGCGGCCACCACGGCGGTCGGCGGCATCGGCACCCTGATCCACGCCGTTATCCCCACTGCGGTCATCATCAACCGCGCGACCGACGCCTCCGTCGGCACGATGACGTGGGACCAGCAGGACAGCAGGTGGGACGCCTGCACCACGCTCGCAACGGCCATCGGCGCCGAGATCTACTGCGACGCCGCCGGTCAGTTCATCATCGCGCCGCTGCCGGACCTGTCCGGGCCGTCGGTGGTGTGGGAGGTCGCGGCCGGCGAGGGTGGCGCGCTCGTCTCCGCCGATCGGGGCATGGCCCGCAGCGGCGTCTACAACTCGGTCACGGCCTACGGGGAAAACACCACCGACGACACCGCGCCAGTCAGCGCCACGGTCGAGGACACCGACCCAACGTCGCCGACCTACGTGGGCGGACCGTTCGGCAGGACGCCGACGTTCTACTCCTCGGCCACGCTGACCACGACGACCCTGTGCACCGCAGCAGCGACGCAACTCCTGAAGACGAGCCTCAAGCCGAACGCGGCCGCGGACATCACGAGCCTGCCCAACCCGCTTCTGGAGCCCGGCGATGTGATTCGCGTCGGCTACACCGACGGCACCCGAGAACTGCACCAGATCGCCAGCTTCTCCATCTCGCTGGACACGTCAGGGGACTTCACGCTGGCCACGATCGCAGCGAAGGAGGACTCGTGACCAGCCACTCGGCGCGCCAGGCGGCGCGGGCACTCGCGGCAGCTGGGAAACGCAAGGCGCAGGCGGCCCCGCTGGTGCGGGGTTCGGATTGGCGCACCGCGACCGTCGCCACCCTCGGGACGGACGGCACGATCACCACTGCGGACGGCATCGTGTGCCGCCGCATGGCCGGCTACTCGCACCCTGTGGTGGCCGACCAGGTCGTCATCTCCCGATCGGGTGCCGGGAACTGGCGGGCCGAGGGCCTGCTCGTTCACGCCACCGACACGGAGTGGACGACGTACACGCCGACGATCACCGGCGCCGGCTCCGCGACGTGGAGCATCCGCGACGGCTGGTGGAAACGCTCCGGCAGTCTGGTCTTCTTCGGCGCGTACATCACCGCCTCGGCTGTTGGCACGGGCTCGTCGAACGTCATGTTCTCGCTGCCGTCCGTGCCGTACCGCGGCTCGGCCAACCGCAGGCAGGCCATTCCGTGCCACGTCAGCAACGTCGGCTCGTGCATGGGTGTGGTGGCCGCGTCAGGCACGCTCGCGGCCGTCGACAGCATCACCTCCTCCACCGGCGCCAACGTCATCGGCACCGGCATCGCCGCCAACACGATCATCACCGTCACCGGCATGTACCGCGAGGCGTGACCGAACGCATGCAGATTCAGGAGGCCACTGGTGGCTAACGACGCCTGGGGGCAGTCGATCGACACCCTCGACTACACCGACAAGCCGGACCTGGTGGTTCTCGGGGAAACGCTGCGCGATGGGTTGACACAGCGGTCGGTGATGCGGTTCGCGGACGCAACGACCCGGGACGCAACGATCACGGCGCCAGTCGCCGGGATGATCGCGTGGCTGACCGCGACCAAGGTGTGGACCGGCTTCGACGGCACGAGCTGGGTCGCGCTCGCCGCAGGCACGCAGGCGTGGACCACGCCGATGCTCGCCACCGGCTACAGCAACAACATCAACTCCAACGGCAACGTGCAGTACCGGCTCGTGAACCTGTTCGGGGATCCGGTGGTGATGTGGCGGGGTGGTCTCGGCGTCACCTACTCCGGGGGCGTCCCGGTGAACTCGGGGAATTTCCTGCACGATGCGCTGCCGTCGACCGTCCGGCCGGCAACGAAGAGGACCGTCACGGCCGCCTGCTCGGCCGTCAGCTCCGAGAGCCTGTCCGTGAAGATCGACTTCAATGCGGACGGCAGCCTCTCCATCGTCACCCAGTCCGGGGTGCAGCCGCCCTGGGTGTCACTCAACAACGTCATGTACTCCCTGACGAACTGATGGCGTCCTCCCCGCGGCCATCAGTGCCGCCCCCAGACCCGGCGCCCCCAGCCGACGTGCAAACCCTGGTCGACGCCGGCCTCATGCCCGAACAGCCCGTCCCGTCATCAGACCCACCGGCAGACGATCCGCCAGGGAACACCCCCGCCGACAACACCTGACCTCCAGCCCCCGCAGCCGACTGGCCGGGGGCTTTCGCATGCCCAAGGAGCATCCGTGACCGTCACCCGTCACCGCTACGAGCCGACCGACCCGCGTCTCGGCCGGCACATCGCCCACGACTCCCGGTCGCTCGCCTACGCGCACGAGGTGCTGCCCACCTCCGCGCTGAAGGCCGTCGAGTGGACGCGCCGCATCCCGATCCTGGACCAGGGCCAGGTCGGATCGTGTACCGGCAATGCCCTGACCGGCGTCATCGGCACGGACTCGGCGAACCGCACCGCGTCCCCGGTCGTGCAGCTCCGGGCGGACAGCAAGAAGGTCTTCAAGGCCGGTACGTACAAGCTCGACGAGTCCACTGCACTGCGCTTCTACTCGCTGAACACGCGCGAGGACGACTGCGACGGCACGTACCCGCCGGACGACACTGGCTCCTCGTCGCTCGCCGCAGGCAAGTCCGGGAAGGCGGTCGGGCTGTTCTCCGGCTACACCCACGCGTTCAGCTTGCAGGCGATGCAGACCGCCCTGCAGAAGGGTGCGGTCCTGATCGGCATCCCGTGGTACCAGAGCATGTTCACGCCGAAGGCGGACGGCGAGCTCGACATCGACCCGGACTCGGGTGTCGCGGGCGGCCACGAGCTGGCCGTGTCGGGCTGGGACAAGAGCCGATTCAAGATCGACAACTCGTGGAACACGTCCTTCGGCGACCACGGCTCCTGCTACGCCACCAACCAGCAGATGCAGTACCTCCTCTCCCAGGGCGGCGACTGCCTCGCACCCAAGTGGGCCTGACGTGACCGGCTGCGAAGGCCAGGACTGGGCGTCCTACCAGTCGTCGGCCCCGTCCACGTCGGGTCTCGGCTTCGTTTTCGTCAAGGCCACCGAGGCCACCGGCTACGTGTCTCCGGTTCACGCCGCGCAGGTCGCGCATGCCCGCGCCGCCGGCCTGATCGTTGGCCACTACCACTTCGCCCGGCCCGGCTCCATGGCCGCTCAGGTGACGTACTTCCTCGCCCACGCCGCGGCGAAGCCCGGCGACATCCTCTGCCTCGACTGGGAGGACGCTGGCGTGTCCGGCGCGGACAAGGACGCGTGGCTCAAGGCCGTGCAGAAGGCCGCGCCGAACAACCGCGTGATCCTCTACTGCAACGTGTCGTTCTGGAAGACCCACGACACCACCAGTTTCGCCGGCAACGGCCTGTGGATCGCGGACCCGTCCGCCGCCAAGGGCAGCCCGCGCGTCACAGCGCCATGGCTCATCCACCAGTACAGCGAAGCCGGCGGCATCGACCGGGACTACTGCAACCTCACCTCCGCCCAACTCCGTGCGTGGGCGGCCGGCACGACACCAACCCCGGAGGACGACGTGGCACTCACCGCCGACGACATCAACAAGGTGGCCGCGGCCGTGTGGGATGCGGACGTGATCCCGGCGGCACGGCCGCCGCACGCGAACGGCGACTACACGACCAACCCGACGTGGTCGGCGAAGTACGCGGCGCAGGCCGCCGTCGAGGCCGCACGGACCGCGTGCGACCCGACTCCCGTCGCCCTGACCGACGCGCAGGTGACCGCGCTCGGCCAGCAGCTCGCCAGCTCTGCCGCGTTCGCAACGGCCGTGGCCACGCAGGTCGCCGACCTACTGGCCGCCCGTCTCCAGTCCTAACCCCACCAGCAGAAACGGCCCTGCCATGTTCAAGCTCTTCGGGCGCGAGCCCGCTCTCTGGGTCAGCGCAGTCAGCGCGGCCCTGTCTCTCGCGGTGACGCTCGGAGTCGGAATGACCGCCGACCAGGCTGGCGCGTGGACCGCCGTCATCAGCGCGGTGTTCGGTGTCGTGACTGCGGTCCTGACCCGGCCCATCGCCCCCGCAGCGTTCACCACCGCCGTCGCCGTCACCGCCGACCTGCTCAGCGCCTACCACTACAACGTCTCCCCGGGCGCCGTGGCCGCGGTGAACACCGCCGTGCTGGCCATCCTCGGACTCCTCACCCGCGGGCAGGTCTCCCCAGCGGCGCTCCTCACCGGCAAGAAGCCGGTCACACCGGCGGCTCCCCGCACCTGACCTGGAGGGCTACTCGTGGCCGACGACCCGTCCCTGGGCGAACTCGCACGACGCCTGGAGGACCGGGTCGGCGACATTCGCGAGGACATCAAGCAGCTCGGCGAACTCATCGACAAGCGCGTGTCCGTCGAGCGGTACCTGCTGGAGCAGCAGGCCCGCGACGAAGGACACCGCCTGTTGGTGGAACGCGTCAAGGGCCTCGAAGACGCCGCGCGCGAGAAGGAGAAGCAGCGCGCGCAGGACCGACGACTGATCCTCACTGCACTGGTCGTTCCGGTCCTGTTGGTGCTGCTCACGGCGTATCTCGCGACGAAGGGGGCTGGTTCGTGAGTTCCCATCGTCGAAGCCCCGACCCTGGCGAACTGCCTGGGCACAGGCGCGCGGACGCCCTCTTCGCTGCTGGCGTCATCGCCGCGGTCGGCGTCCTGGCCTGGATCGTCATCACCATGCAGGGGATGTCCCACGACCTGTCCACATCCAACGCAGCGAGGGATGCCCTGGCGCACCAGGTGCAGCAGTTGGGGGCCTCACCGGTGGCGGGTCCGCCCGGTTCGCGTGGAGAGCCTGGACCGAGCGCCGTCGGGCCGTCCGGGCCGACGGGCTTGCCGGGGGAACGCGGTGAACCTGGCAGCCCCGGCGCCGCGGCATCGCCGGAACCCGGATCGACCGGACCTGCTGGTTCGCCCGGCGCCGACTCCACGGTGCCAGGCCCCGAGGGCTCGCCTGGCGCGGCGGGCGCCCAAGGCGCCTCGGGGCCGACTGGTCCTGCCGGGCTGGACGGCGCACCGGGCAAGGATGGGACGGACGGCAAGGACGGGGCCGCGGGCCAGCCGCCCGCCGGCTGGACGTACACCGACCCTTCCGGCCAGTCCTACACGTGCTCGCCGGTCGATGGCTTCGACGCGTCCGCGCCGCGGTACAGGTGCACGGCGGACGCGACGACACCACCCACCCCGTCGTCGAGTCGTGACGGTCTGCTCAGTCTCGGGATGCTCGTCGGGACGGCCGCCTACCGGCGGCTGTGAACTCAACAGCCCCCGTCCTCCTTCGCGAGGGCGGGGGCTCGTTGGCATGTCCGGGGTCAGTGTCGGTTGGCGGCCCAGCGTTGCCAGGCGTCGAGTCCGGCGACGGCGGCCTTCTCGCGGGTGGGCTGGTGGCTGCGGTTGCTGGAGGGTCCGAGGTCGGCGATCCACGAGCGCCACCCGTTGCGGGTGATACCGCTGTAGCTGGGCTCGATGACGACGAGGACCTGATCGCCGGATACGACGTGCCAGCGGCGGTCCTCCGACCACGTCGGGGATTTCACCAGCTCGGCGGCGTCGATGAGTTCGCGGGCGCGGCGGGCGGACATGCGGCGGGCGGTCATGCTGCTCCCTTGGTGGGGCGTTCGAGGGTTGGGGTGGGCAACGCTCAGGTGTTGCAGGTGCAGTCCCCGTCGTAGGGGGCCCGGCAGGGTCGCGGGTGGGGCGTTGCTGCGGCGCTGGCTGCGATGAGCGCGTTGAGTTCGTCATCGGTGAGCCCTTTGGCGAGGCGGTAGCTCTCCCGCCAGTAGTCGGCGCGTCCGTGCAGGTAGTAGCTGTCCGCGAGGAGTTCAAGGGCGATGGCTCTAAGTTCAGCCGGAGTTGCCTTGGGGTCGGCGAGGAGATTGCGGATCTCGCCGATGCGGGTGTCGCTGAGGGTTTCCAGATCGGACACGATTGTTTCCTTCCGGGTTGGGGTTGGGCCTGATCGCCTCGTGGTGCCCGCGTACAAGACACGGACCCGGGCGGCGATCAGCTCGCGAGGGTCCAGCGGGCGAGGGTTCCGTTGCCCTCGCGGATGATTCGGGTCGTGCCGTCGGCGACCACGTCGTAGCCGGCCAGCAGGAGGCCGAGCGTTTCCGCCTGGACGTGGCCGCCGCACACGGATTCCCAAGGTGCGGGCATGAGGACGGCCTGCCAGGTCGCGCCGTTGTCGGTGCTGGTGTGGCCGACGTAGCGGGCCGAGATGTCGAGGTCGAGCACGCGCGGGTCGGAGCAGGCGGCGGTGGCTGGTGCTAACCGACGGTGGCGACGCCGCGCTTGATGTAGGCGACGGTGCTGCCGGACGGGTTGATCACGATGAACGTGCGGTCGTCGCCGCCGTTCCACCACGCGTTACGCGCGGACCGAACGGCCTCCTCCAGCGAGTTGGAGTGGGAGGTGACCTCGCGGCGGTCCATGGTCTTGTACATGTGGGTTCTCCTGTGCTTGTGCTGCCTGGCCAGGCGGCGTTGGCGTCGTGGCGGCGTGCGGGGCGTTCGTCGCGGGCGATCTCGTAGGCGATGAGCGCGAGTTGCGCTTCCTTGTGGCCACAAACGTACTCGACGTTGTGGCCACAAAGCAAGATGGAGATCCGAAGTTTCGTGGCCACAAATGAGCGAGTCCCGTCTTGCCGCTCGTGGCCACAAACCGATACGCTCGCGGGATGACGCCCGAACCTGAGACCAGCTACGACACCCAGCGGAAGTTCCGGGCGCCCGACGACGAATGGGAACCCTTCGAAGCCGCCACCAAGGCCATCCACCCCGAAGGACGCAGCCCGCGCGGCCGGGTCATCCGCGAGTTCATCCGCTGGTACATGCGTCGCCCCGGCGCCAGGCTTCCTGAACGGCCAGCGGCCGGACCGTGGTCCACCCCCACCCTGCCCGCCACCAAGGAGGATTGACCCATGAGCAACGAGCTGCCCCCGCCGGTCGACCCGCTCCTTGCGGCGATCGGCGCCAGGCCGGCCCCACGGACGCAGCCGAGTACGAGACCGATCACCCGCCGCTCGCTGAAGTGCCGTCCCCGCACTACCTCACCTACGACGAGTACCGGGCCGCGGTGCCGCTGCGGGACGTGCGAGCCTGGTGCGGCCTGAAGGCGCGCCGCGCCAACCGAGTCCGGATGCTGTCCGGCCGGCCGACCGAGCGGATAAGCACGGAAGACGTGTACTCAATCCTGGTGGCCGCCAAGGGCAGGTGCGCCCACTGCGGGTCGCTGGCCGTCGAGGGCTTGCCTACGCATCCGGAGACGCGCAAGCCGCTGCCGTGGGGGCATGTCGGCCGCCGTATCGGGAGCCTGGATCACATCGTGCGGCGCATCGACGGCGGCCCCAACACGGTTGCGAACCTGCGCTGGTCGTGTCACTGGTGCAACACGTGGCCGGGAGAGCGCACTCCGGGCGCGACCAACCACGGCGCCATCCGGTAGCGGCGGGCCGCCTGACCTCTGCGCTGTTCGTCGTATGGCGGCGCTGACTTCGTGCATGCCGGTAGACGCCGCCCGGCGCCCGGGTGCACGGTGGGTTCACGGCTCGGCGGCCGCGTCGCCGGTGTCGAGGAGCCCTGCCTGAGCTGCGAAGGCAGGCGCTCCGCCCCATTCCCCCCGCTAGGTGCCCCGTCCTCATCCCCCGGAGGGCGGGGCGTTGACGTGCGCGGGGGAGGGGTTCGGCGCACGCGGCAACCCACGGATCACGCAGTGGACTTGGGTGCTGCAACTCTCGATAACATGCAATATCTGGGCTGGTCAGGCGCCCTGCCTGAACTTCGGCACGACGCCCTCGAAGACGGCCTCAGCGGCGTCGACGTGGGCAGCGTTGCGCTCGCCCTTCTGACGCCGGTTCCAGTAGCCGACCGTGGTGGCCGGGTTGTCGTGGTCGGCGAACGCCTGGACCTCGGCGAGCGGCTCACCAGCGTCGAGCATGTGCGTGATGCGACTGGCCCGCAGGACGTGCGGGGTCAGCTTCCGCCCCGGGAGGACTCCGGCGTGGCGACCCATGCGGGCCAGCATGCGGGCAACGTCGTGCCGGTCGAGCCGCGCACCCTCGGAGTCGAGCAGCAGCGGGCCCTCTGTGCGCCCGGCCGTGTGCGCGTCGAGCATCTCGGCGACGGTGAGCGGCAGCGGGAGGATCCGCTCCTTGTGCTCCTTGCGGGTCACGTCAAGGAAGCTGCGGCGGCCGCGCTCGATCCGGTCGGCGACGTCGGCAGCGCACATCTCGGAGACACGGCCGGCGAGCGTGTAGAGCAGCGTCACCACTAGCAGGTCGAACTCGTCCTTGGCCTGCGCGGCCACGGCCTGGATCTCAGCGACTTCGAGGACGGGCGTCGAGGTGGAGCTGTTGCCCTTGTCGACGCGCGGCCGGTCGTCCTGGGTGACCGGGTTCTTCGGGAGGTCGATCTTCTCGCTGGCGTAGCTGTGCAGCGAGGACAGGCTGTTGAGGTAGCGGGCGACGGTGGAGCGCGAGACCTCGCGCGCCTCCATGCGGATGCGCCAAGCGCGGATGTGGTCGGCGTTGAAGATGCCGAGGGCGAACCTCTCGTGCCCGAGTTCCTGCGCGTAGGCGGCCCAGACGCGGCGGATGTCATCGGCGTAGGTCCGCTTGGTGTTGAGGGAGCCGCGCCTGGTGGAGGAAAGCCAATCCATCGCCATGACCCACGTCTCTGGCGTGACGGCTTCGGCGAGGAGCTCGGCGCGCGGCCGGTAGAGACGCTCCTGCCCCCGTCGGCCGACCTGGACCATGCCCAGGTCGTCGACGAGCTTCCGACGGACCTCTTCGAACAGGTCCGAGCCGGGCAGCGCGATCGACTGCCCAGCGCGCTGCTCCGGAAGACGCTCGCTCATGATGCCTCTCCGAAGAGGTCGAGCAGGGACTCCTGACGGCTGAGGGACCGATTGCACCAGACGACCTCTGTGCCGCGCTCCACTCCGGTGCGGCCGCGGTGATTCGTCGTGGCCCGGTGCACGGGCGTCTCGACGCGGTCCCACCCGGCGTACAGCCCTTCGTAGAGGGGGCTCGGATAGCCGGACAGTAGGACAGTTCCCTTGACGTCGCGGAGCGCGGCCGCGAGCCCGCGGTGAAAGTCCTCGCTGTCGGCTTCGTGCGCGTAGTCGCGTCCGGAGCGTCGCGTCTCTGAAAGGTATGGAGGGTCGAGGTAGAAGACAGTGTCCGCCGAGTCGTGCGCGGCGATGACGGCGAGAGCGTCCCGCTGCTCGACGACGACGGCGCGCAGCCGCTCGGCGAGTTGGTAGAGGCGCTCAACGAGGTTGGTCGTTGCGGTGGCGTCGGTGTGCTTGGCCCGTATGCCGTTGGACCAACCTGCGCGCCCGCCGGAGCCAGCCGCGTTGTGTCCCTGGGTGGCGCGGATGAAGAACCGTCGCGCGCGCTCCAGTTCGTCGATGCTGTCGTCGGACAGGTCCGCGGCCGCGTACTCCTCGCGGGAGTACGGCGTGAGGCGCAGCGCCCGCGTCAGCTCCACTTCCCGGGTGCGGAGGACGCGGAAGAAGGTGGTCACGTTCCGGTCGACGTCGTTGATGACCTCAACCGGTGCGGCGGGCTTGGAGAAGAGGACCGCGGCGGAGCCGGCGAACGGCTCGACGTACACGCGGTGACTCGGCATCAGGTCGACGATTCGACCGGCCAGACGGCCCTTTGAGCCGTAGTACGGGAAGGGCGGCTTCATGGATAAATGGTACCAACTCATAGCGCATAAGGGAACGTTATGCGCTAGTTGACTGTCGGTGCGGGCAGCACGGTGTCGCCACCCGCGTATAGCAACACCGCCCCGTCACCGTCTCGGTGGCGGGGCGGTGGCGCGTGCGGTCAGCCGAGTTGGTGGGCGAGGACGTCGGAGGCGACGGCGGAGATCTCGTCCGACGTGAGGCCGGCGCAGGCGGGTGGCGTGGTGGGAGCCCCGGTGAGTTGCACCGTCCCCGGGGTGTACTGGTCGCGGATCGCCTTCCAGCAGGCGGCGGTCCGGGCGCCGGTGGCGAGCTTGGAGTCCGTGGGGACCGGCGGCTCGGAGCCCGGCGCCGTGGTGGCCAGCGGGGTGTACTTCCCGCTGTACGTGACCGCGGTGTGGCTATGGTCATGGCTGCTGCCCGAGCAGCCGGCGAGGAGCGCAGCCGCGGCAAGTACGGCGAGCGCGGTGGTGGTGTGGCGCATTGGTCCCCCTTGGGTGGTCAGGGGGAGTGTTCCGGTTGCGGCGATGGTGTGCGCGGGATGTGACCGGGTTGTGACGCGACAACGCCCGCCCGCCGGGTGTTGGCGGCGGCGTCCTCGTGGTGGTCGCATCCGGTGGTGCCACAGGCGTGGCCCAGGCCGGCCCAGTAGTCGCGGTGCGCGGCGACTCCTGCGACGTACCAGTCGTCGCCGGCCGTGTACCGGGGCCAGTGGGAGCGGGCGTTCTCGTAGGCGGTGCGCTCGTACTCCTCGGAGAATCCGTGGTACTTGATCATGTCGATCCAGGAGGCGCGGACGGACTCGTAGGCGGCGCGGGACGTCAGATCCATGTCGGGTGGTCCTTCCTGGTCAGGCGGTGACGATGGCGTCGGTGAAGTCGAGGACGAGGTGCCCGTTGAGGAACCGGTGGGCTGCGGCCAGGTCGCGGCGCACGACGGCCGGGGTGAGCTCGTGGACGCCCCCGTCGGCGCGGCGCCCGTTGGGCGTCAGGACCAGGTACCCGTCCGCGCTCTCGCTCGCAGTGAGCCAGAAGGGCACGTACCGCTGCCACCAGTCGAGGGACCGCGGAAACTCGGCGCCGGGCTCCATGCGGGCGGCGGCCTCCTCCTCGACATGGATCTTGGACTGGTCAATCACGATGCGGTTCTGGGCCATAGCGGTGTCCTTCCGGGTCAGGCGACGGTGGCGAGGTGGCGAGTGGTGGGGCGTTCGTCGCGGCCGAGTTCCAGCCCGATGAGCGCGGCCGGCGAGCTGGGCACCGTGGTGACGGCCGGGCGGTCGGTCTCGGGGAGGACCACGACGTAGGCGGTGCGGTGGACCGTGTACGACCGGATGCGGTCACAGCGGAACGTCCGAAGCTCGCCGGACTGGCGGTCGGCTGCGCGGGTCAGGTCGGTGAGGGTGGCCTCGCTGGTCTGGCGGCTGGCGTGCTTCACGGCGGGTCCCCTCGATGCGGTGTGGTGGTCGGCGCTGGCCCGCCCCGGGAAGGGCGGGCGGGGATGTCAGGTCAGGTAGGGCAGCGGGTTGACCGGGGCGCCCTCGGCGTCGAACTCGGCCTCCAGCCACGCGCCGAAGCGGTCGCCGTCGTAGTCGACGACCTGGCCGGGGTAGAGGTCGGCCCACACGTCCATCTGGCCCATCCGCTTCTCCAGCTCATCCATGAGCCAGCCGCGGGTGATGGTGACCGCGCGGCTGTGGGTCTGACCGTTGGTGAGCATCCAGGTCTCGGCGAGGCGCTCGCTGTTGAGGCGGCCGATGGAGGCTCGTGCGATGGCCTCGGACTGGTTGGCCTTGTCCTGAATGCTTCCCATGTCCGTCTCCCCTGCTCGCCGCTTCCTTGCTGATGACTCCAATTTAGTGGGTACCCATCAATTACGTCAAGTGGGTAGCCACTAGTTTGATAAATGGGTAGCCACTACACTCCTGTCATGGAGACCCCACCCGAGCCCTTCGAACAGCTCGCCGATCTAGTCGACGGCCCCGAGAGCATCGAGCAGGCGAAGACCCTCACCGACGCCCTCACCGCCGTGCCCGACCTCCAACGATGGCTTCGCGAGCAGCGTCAACGAGTCGTCCTCACGCTCCACGAACGCGACGGCATGAGCTACACCGACATGGCCCCTCACCTCGGCGTCAAGCCGGAGCGCGTCTCGGGGATCGCGCGGGGACACAGCAGGTCACCGCGCAAGGCTGTCCCCACCCCGCCCGCCACCGAGGAGAGTTGAGCCATGCCGCAGCAGATCATCCAACAGCCGGACGGGCGGCTCGCCGTCTTTTCCACCGTGGTCGACGCGTTCGTCGTCCTGGACGCCACGCCCGAGGAACTGATCGAATACCGCGTGGAGGAGGCCACCAAGAAGGCCCGGGAGGACACCCGACGGGAGATCGACCGGGTGCTGTCGGACCCGAAGCCGTACTACCAGTTCACGATGACCTGGGAAGAGGCGGCAGCGAAAGACCGCGAGACGAACGCCGAACCCGCCTGATCCTGCGCTGTTCGTCGTATGGCCACCGTGCCCGGCCCGGGTGCATGGTGGCGCCACCCTCAAAGGGCGCCTGCCCCCGCCGTACCCCCGTCGGCGGGGCCGCGTCACGTCTGGGCGACGCTCGGATGGCAGGTCTCACACTCATACGCCTGGCCAGCGGCCAGCAGGTGGCGCGCCCGGGCCTTGTTGATCATGCTGTGGTCGCCGATCCAGCAGTCCAACTCGTGCACGACCTGGAGCGGTGCGCCGGGAGTGCGGGGTGTGAGCCGGGTCTGGAGACCGTACCGGTGCGGCGCGGCGGCCCGCTCGGTCGGTACTGCGGAGTATTCCTCGCCGCGGATGGGTGCGCACGACTCGGCGGGCACCCAGAGCGGCACGATCACGGTGTCGGCGACGAGCGGCTCGGCCGGGTCGGGGTCGTGGACGCCCCACAGTTCGATCTCAATGGCGTACCACCAGTTGCCGTTGGGCTCTCGCCGACGGCGGTGGACGATCGCCTGCACGGGGTCCCCGGTGGGCAGCATGACCGTCACGAGTGGGGCGAGCGGTTCGGACACGCATTCGATCGTATGTGCGAACCGCGCCCTGCGCCATCTGCGGGCTACTCGCTGGCCGCCTTGGCGGCTTCGGCTGCTGCCTTCGCCACCGCCTTGGCCACGGCTTCCCTGACGCGCTTCTGCGCGGCCACGGTCGCCCACTCCGGGCGGCCCTCCCGGTAAGCGTGGAGTTCGTGAGCGAGCCGCGCCTCCTCGGCCGTTGCCGCAGCGACGCCCTCTCCGGCCGCGGCGGCGGCCCTGGTCTTCACCATGGCGTCCCAGTGCTTCCGCTGGAGGTCGAGCAGGTCCGGGGGAATGTCGTCAGCCATATCGCCAGGCTACGACCGGGGTGTGACAACCGTGCACCGGGCGCGCTGTCGGCGGTGCGTGCCACACTGAGCCCAGCGCGAGCGGGCCCCCCGCCACAGAGGGACAGGCGCCGCCAGTGGATGCCACCGAGCCAATCGCTGGGACCCGGGTGCAAGGCCCGGCGCTCGCCGTCTGCCGGGATCAGCCGGAGCCGGGAACGGTTTCCTCCCGCAAGCGGTGCCTCGACCTGGAGGACCACACCGCGCGGGGCAGAGGCCCCCGGAGACAGTGCCGCCTTCGCCCCCGTCGCTACATGCGGCGGGGGCGTCGTGCATCAGTCCGGAACGGGTCCGCGGTATCGCAACAGCAGTAGGTGCCGGAACTCCTATCGCCGCCACACGTTGACGCGCTCCGTGACCAACAACGGCGCGCCCTCGGGCCCTTTCACGTGCGCGGTGATCCACGTCTTCCGTCGCATCGCCCGATCCGGCCCGTAGGGCTGGTCCCGCCAGTGCCCGGAGACGACCCACCGGTGCCGGTAGTGGCGGCCGTCGCCGCCAGCATCCGGGTCTCGGTCCTGTGGGACCATCAGGCGCCGCAGATCCACCACCGTGACGCCCGCATCGGACAGCTCGGCCCGCCGTAAGGCCCGGGCATCGGCCCGGCCCGGGTCCACCTGCTCCCGGTCCACCAACTGCGGTTGCTGCATCAGGTACCAGGCCGCGGCCATCGCCCCCGTGATGGCCCGCGACGGCAGCATCCCCTCGTGGGCACCCAGGTCATCCAAGGGCGTCGACCCGTCGCCGATCGGTAGACGTGACTCGCGAACCGGAATCAGAGGGGGCGGCTCATGATGGACCGCGGCCGCTGGCAGCTCCGCGAACAGTGAGCGCCCGTCGATCAGATGCCAGACGCGCAGCGTCTGATCCGGTCCGGGGCCCCACATGAGGGCATCAATGGGCATCCCCATTCCCGGGGAGACGTCGACCATGCCGAGGCCGCCGGCGAAGACTGCCAGACCGATCGGGGACGGGCGCGCGGCCGTGCTGAAGTTGGCGCCGGCGAGTTGTTCGCCGGCGTGCATGGCCAGCGCCGTCATGTCCTCGCTGATCCAGTAAAGGTCGCTGGCCCGCAGGTCCGTCAGGAACGCGTCCACGAGATTGTCGTCGCCTGGCAGCATGAACGGGCTGCCCCCTTCAGTGAGGGCCGCCAAGCGCGTCAGGGTCTGTGCTCGGGCTTTCGGCAGCGCCCGCGGCCGCAGGCTCACTTCGTATCCCCGTCGGGTGCGTAGGCGATGGCCAGGGCGGGGACTTCCTGTGCGATGCGGGCGACGACCGCGCGGTGCCACGACGCGGGGAACGGCACCTCGGGGTGCGCGGAGTGGTAGTCCTCATCGGTCCGGTACACGTACACGCCGGGGTCGGGAAGGTCCATGAGCTGTGGCACGAGACGGTCGATCCACTCACCGGTACGCCGCTCCAGGTCTTCCATCTCCAGGCGGACGCCGTCGGGGACGGGGTACTTGCCCTGCTCCCAGTGGCGGACAGTCCGAGGCGAGACGCCGAGGTGTTCGGCGAGCCAGTCGCCGGTCAGCCCCAGGAACTCGCGGATGACCTTGAACTCGGCGTCCGTCATTCGCTCGTCGTCGGGCATGCTCGGCGGGTCGTCGCAGGTCTTGTCGGACATGGGGACTCCAAACGGGAAGGCCCCCGGTGGTCGCCGGGGGCCATGAGGGGTGATGCCGGTCAGTCCTCGTCGCGCTCGACGGTGACGATGTAGGCGTTGTCGACGGCGTCCCAGTCGCCCACGATGCGCCAGCCGACCGCGGTCATCAGCTCCTCGGCCTGGTCCTGGCCGTCCTTGGCGTCGCCGTCGCGGGCGTCAACGGTGGTGACGGCGTAGAACGCGGTCGGCTTGCTCGTGTCGGTGGCCCAGTTGCCGTCGTTGTCGACGTCGCCGCCGAGGAGTTCGTCCTGAAGAACGGTGAGGTCCATGCAGCCCTGGTCGAGGCAGGACGGGTCGTTGACGAGCCAGGCGGTGAAGTGGGTGACGGTCATGGCCGGGTCCTTCCGGTGGGGTCTGGGGCTGTTCCCCTGACCTCGTGACCACAGACTAGCTTCCTAAAATGGGAAGCGTCAAGCCCTTCGCCCTACGCGGCGAGTCTCGCTTCCAGCCTGCGGGCGCGCCACCACTTCGCCCGCAGCTCGGCAAGCGCGGCCAGCGACTCCCGGTCCCACGTCTCGGTCTCTGCCGCCAACACCTGGATCTGCGCGTTGATCTGCGCAGCCGTCAGGCGCGCGGCGTCACCGGCGGCAGGAGGAGTGGGCATGGATCAAGCCTAGGGCCCGGGTGTGACAGGCGGTACGGAATCCGGGACGCCGGGTTCCGCCACGTAGGTGCCCTTGCCGTGAACCGTGTACACCAGTCCCCGCTCGCGCAGTTCCCGCACGGCACGCCTCGCCGTCAGACGGGCCACCCCGTACTCCTCGGCCAGCCGGGCCTCGGCCGGGATCGGCCGATCCGGCACCAGGCGCCCGTCCGCGATCTGCTCGGAAACGAGGTCCGCGAGCTGCACGTAGATCGGCCGGCCCGACTCGTGGTCAATGAGATCCCGCGGATCGGTATCACTCACACGATCAACGTAAATAGCTGCTGACCTGCGCGCATGACGAGATCCCTCTGCACTCCTCTACAGAGGTCTACAGCGAGGTATACCGTGAGAAACGAGAGACCCCCGCGACCGTGCTACCGGCCCGGGGGAGTGGCCGACTGGTGGGAGCCGACATGGTCGAGGATACGGGCGGTCACCGGCCGAACACAGGCGATGCGCCGAAGCTCGTAGCACTCGCCGGCGGAGCGGCACTCCTGGAATCGGCGCAGATGCTCGCCTACCGGGCCTACCTCGACCACGGAACCGGCACCTGCCCGGCCTGCCTCGCCGCGGACTTCCAGTGCGCCGCTGCCGCCCGCCTCTGGCAGGCGTACCGCGAGGCCCGCGACGGCCGCCAGCCCTGAACCGCCCGCGCCCATGCGCGGACGCGGGCTCCTGCCGCCACCCGACTCCGTACCCCCGGTCCGGGCGGCGGCAGGCCACTCGGTGGGATGAATGTAGGCCACACCCTTGCCCCCGCTACACGCGTAGCGGCAGGGTGGAAGCGCGGCCACAAAGTGGATCTCACGTCCCAAGCCGCCGCGCGGGCCTGCCCGTTACTGCAGCTTGAGCCGCCATCGATCGCGGGGGAGGACCAGATCAGACGTCTCCACCGGGGTCCCGTCCTCGCCCAGCCGAGTCCGCACGACCCGCAGAGCCACCGTGTCCACCGGCAGCCGCAGGGCAGCCGCCTGGTCGTGATTGATGAGCACCGCGTCGACCGTGGCGACGAACGAGGCGTGTGGCCGTCGCCGGCCGCGCCACCACGTCGTCACATGCATCAGGGACCGGCCGATCGCGTCGAGCCGCTCCTCCGTCTCCCAGTTGAGGCGGATGCCGGCGGCGACGTCGAGCCGCTCGCCGAGCTCGTCGGTAGCGGTCGTGTGGCCGCGCGGCGTGGTCTCGGTCTGCCAGGGCCACGGCCGGTCGGGGTCTGTGAAGAGCCTCACGACTGGAGCATGCGCCACCTCGGGGCGCAGGCGCTCGCCGCGGGTCGCGATGACGCCGCGGTCGCGCAGCAGGACCATCGCGAGCCGGATGGTCTGTTCGTGGTAGCCGAGCATGCGGCCCAGCTCTGCGCGGGATGGCAGGAGGTCGCCGGGGAGCCATTCGCCGGCGGCGATGCGGCGCTCGATCTCGGCGGCGGCGCGCCGCGAGTAGACCACGCGACGGGGCATCGACACCTCTGGCGACCAAGATCACAGGAAGCCGCCAGAGTAGGAACTGCGCCCGCGCCTCGATATATCGAGGGTTGCCCGTGTAGTCATTTACGCCGATCCCGCTGAGCTCGGCGCCGGTTTGCCAGAGAGTGCGCCGGCGTCGAAGGCCGCCTCCGTCGCAAGCACCCCCTTGGTGGCGGGGGCGGTCACATGCCACGCACCGTCAGGCCGTGGCCAAGGTTCACTCGAACGAGTGAACACCCATGGAAGGGGACGGTCGTTGAGCAGAGTGCCGGTCCCGGATCGATTTCACCCCCAAGTGGTTGGTCCGGGACCGGTTTTGTCTGTCTACCTACAGGTCAACCATGGGATAGGCATGGGAGACAGATGGGAAATGATCTTGTCTAGTCATGGGATAGCGAGGTCTATCCAGCGCCCCGTCCGATCCTCACTCGTGAGGCCAACAGCCCACGTGGCCAGCAGAAACGCTCGTCAGCCGCGGACCGGTCACATGACGAGCAGCATCACGACCATGCCCAACGCCATCGACACCCGGCAGGCGACGGCCACCTCGGGGGCGTGCCGAAGCCGTACCGGCCCGTCCGCGGGCGAGGGCGCGGCAGCCGTCCCGGCGCCTGCGGGGCCGCCGGGTATCAGCCCGCCGGCGGCCGGCAGGGGCGCGTACGCGAGCCGGACGCCCGTACGCAGCACGTAGACCGCGAAGTAGACGAGGAAGAGGCCGGTCGCCGCCGAACTGCCCGCGCCGCCCATGACCATGGTGTGGCCGGCACCGGACGGCGCGGCCCGTGCCATGGCCACCGCCATGTAGACCATCGCGGCCGAGCAGACCACGTGGTGCACCCGGTGGCCCGAGGAGTGCGGGCCGGGGAGCACGGCGCGCAGCGCGGCCACCGCGTAGACGACCGCGAAGACGGGGGCGCCCCAGCGGTGCGGGTCGAGCACGGAGACCGGCACCGCCATCACCGCCATGCCGGCGCCCATCACCGCCTCGTCCTTGTCCTCGGCGCGCACCAGGCAGGACACGGCCGCCGCCGCGCTCAGCGCGACGAGGAGCCATGCGACCAGCTGCGGTTCGCGCATCGGCGATCGCCCCCTCCCGTC